>JASHUR010000221.1 GCA_030039895.1 Acidobacteriaceae bacterium
CGTCTCCGTCGATGACGAGACAACGGGAGTTGAGGAACTGCGGCTGGTCGAGCTGGGCGAGGATCTGGTTGAGGGCGGCGGCCTCAGTGTTGCGGCGGTCGGTGTTGAGCTGCTCGAGTTTTTGCGCGATGGCGAGGGCGCGGTTGGGGTCGCGGGTGGTGAAGAGCTCGACGACTTCGGAGGCGATGTCCATGCGCCCGGCAGCGTTGATGCGCGGGGCGAGGCGGAAGCCGATGTCGATGGGCGTGAGCGCGCGTTGAGAGGGGTCGAGCTGCGCGACCTGCATGAGAGCGCGCAGGCCGAAGTGGACAGGGCGCTCAAGTTCGCGAATGCCGATGGCGACGAAGACGCGATTCTCGCCGAGCAGCGGGACGGCGTCGGCCACGGTGGCGATGGCGAGCAGCTTGAGGAAGGATGGAATGAGTTTGGCGCGGGCGACTTCCGGTTCGTGTTGTTCTAAAAGAGCCTGGGAGAGCTTGAAGGCGACTCCTGCTCCGCAGAGATGCTTGCAGGGGTAGGAGCAGCCGGGCTGGTTGGGGTTGAGGATGGCGAGCGCGCGAGGAAGTGTCGAGTTGGCGTGGCCTTCAGGAGTTTCCGGCAAGTGGTGATCGGTGACGATGAGGTCGAGGCCGAGCTCGGCGGCGGCTTCTGCTGCGGCGAAGGCGCGGATGCCGGTGTCGACGCTGATGACGAGGCGGACGCCTTCGCGCGCGGCGGTTTCGAGGATTTCGCGCTGCATCCCATAGCCCTCGCGCAGGCGATGCGGGACGTGGAAGCGCACCCCACCGCCGAGGCGCTCGATGGCGGTCTTGAGCAGGACGACGGCGGTAGTTCCGTCAACGTCGTAGTCGCCGTATATAAGGATGGTCTCGCCGGCGGCGACGGCCTGCTGGATGCGGCGGACGGCGGCATCCATGCCGAGCATGAGGTAGGGATCGTGGAGCTGGTCGAGGCTGGGATTGAGGAAACGGGATGCTTCTTCGGATGTGCGGATTCCGCGGGCAACGAGCAGTTGAGCGAGGAATGGCGGGAGATTTCCCCACATCCCTTCGGGATGCGGGGCACCCGGATCGGAATCAGTCCGGCGGAGAATCCACTTGCGCGGAGGCTGAGTTGCGGGAGTGCTGGAAGGGGCGGCCTGCGTGGTGCTCACAGGCCTTAGTTCTCTTCTTCGTCCGAGTCGCCGCCGAGGGGCATGGTGCCGAAGCCATCGAGCGACTCAAGCAGGCTCTGGTAGCGCTCGTACCAGCTTGTGGTGCTTTCGTGCAGGAAGACGATGCCCTGATGGGCGAAGCCGAGCTGGATGTAGCCGACCTTTCCGACGTAGGAGGTGAGGGACTGTGCCTCCTCAAGCTCGGGCGTATCGCGATCGGGGAAGCTTGCCTCCTGCAGCTCTTCGATCAGGATTTCGAGGTCGGCCTTCTCCAGACGAACCTCGCTCATGGTGAGGAAGGAAGTGCCGGCAGCCTTGGCGGCTTCGACGAAATCCTTCCAGCCGTCGGCATTTTCAGCGTCATCCCAGAGCACAGTGGGAACTTCTTCGCCCACGTAGGCGGGAATGCGGCGGAGTCCGTGACCTTCGATAAAGGCCACCATGTCGTCTTTGAGGGAGAGCAGGCTGGTAGGAATCATGTTCATGGTTTTTTGAGCTGGCGTGCAGCGCCTCCGCACATGGCGGCGAAGCGCCGACTGCGCCAACTCTTATTGTCGCAGCTTTCGCGGAGACGGGCGCGTGGAAAACCAGAAAACCGCACAGGAATGCAAGATGGAGGCGGCGCGAAGTTCGCAGAGGCGGGATGCGGCACGCGGAGGGTTCTGTTCGAGCCGCGCGAATGTGCTATATTTCGAGCAAGATCGATGATATTTTCTCGGGATTATGTCCAATATCTGGCAAGGCACACAGTCGCGGGCCTGATTGACGCCAAGGTCATCCGCACGGACAAGCCGACGGCGGTGAATGAACGGGTCAACGCCGCGTTGCTTGAAGAACTCTCCCTCGAAGACCGCATCAATGAAGAGGTGCGGGTGATTCTAGACGCGTACCAGGAAGAGATGCACCGGACTGGCGCGGCCTATGCGGAGATGTTCAAAAAAGTGAAGCAGGAACTGGCGAAGAAATATAAGGCGGTGCTGTGAGAATTTCGCGCGACAAGCTGAACAAGCTGGCCCATGTAGTGGCAGACACTCTGGCCGAGACGGATGAATGCGAATTTCTGGAGGACCGGAACACGATCCGGCAGACGGCGCGCGGAATTCTGGAGAAGCTGCTGATGGAGGAGACGCGCATTGACCAGGCGGCGCGACTCAAGATTGCGTCGCAGCGGAAGATCATTCCCGAGGGCAGCCAGGAGTGGGACATTCTTTACCGCAAGTACTACAACGACGAAGTGAAGAAGCTGGGGATTTAGAGCGGCCCGGACGAGGTGTGGCGGCGCAGGATTGGGGCCGGATTGGGCCGGATTTCTGATATATTCAAGAGAGTCGGCCGGGCCGCAGAGCGGCTGGCTGTGCCTGATCTGATTCATTCCTTTCGATCAGGTTTCCCATTTGGCGCCATGGTGTAATTGGTTAACACGCCGCCCTCTCAAGGCGGAGAGTTCGGGTTCGATCCCCGATGGCGCTACCAAGCCCTGAAAATCCCACAAATTAAGCCTGAAGATCAATAATGACGTGGCATTATGCGCAATGCTGCGCATTCAAAGCATGCAAGATCGTGCAAGTCCGTGTATGGAACTGCAAGCAGAAGCTTTTAATATAGAGAGCGATGTGCGCTTTTTGGCCTGGAGGCTGTCTGGGAAGTGTTTGGAGCGCGGAGTCCAATCAGAGCGTAGGTTGCGGCCGGGGACAGGTGTAAGCGAGTGCACGACACAGATGGTAGATGCCGGAGTCTACTTTTTCGAAATTACCTGTTCACCGGATGCCAAATCGCCAGGGCACTCACTGAAGATGACTCCTACAAGGAAGTTGGTTTAGCGCCAGCTTTCCAGCTTCGATTTGGCCGCCCAGAAACTTGGCAACATGGCAGTATTTCAATACGAATAGTCTTTTGGCGCACGAGCTGCATTTGTTGGAGACATCGAAGACAGCGCTTGCGGCTCACGAGGATTCTGAAGCTTCCCCTCTCAGTTGTACCCGAACACCTGACTGACCTCACTGCGTTAGTCGAGTCAGCCGAAGGTTGGAGAAAAAGTCAGAGCCGCAACGTTCTACCCCCAAGCCGCTCGAATTTTCCAAAATAATGATCCAGAAGAAGTTGCGCTGGTGACTTGCTTAATGTCTGGTTCCAATGCAAACCGCTAAGTTCCGGAAGGCCTTTCTTTCGGAAGGGCATCTCTGCAATTCCTCAACTCCGGATAGTCGTGGCTCGTCAGGATTTACCGCCATAACCTATAACTGGATATCAAATAGCTATGGCACCACAGTAACCACTGTTAGAAGGTAGATTTCAAAACTATTTGATTGCTTTTTGCACAGTATTTGGATATTCTCCCCGCACAAGATTGACTAACAAACGCGCTGAACTTGGAGTTTCCTTTTCCCCCTTTTGGAGGATCCATGCAAGAACGACCTGCGCGCTTTGTGGGCCGTCAGCTCCTGCTGATGACGGCGTCCCTGATCAGTGCTGTTTTCCTGATGACGGGCTGCTTCGGTGGTAATTTCGCAACCCCCAATTACACCGCGATCTCAGCCTCCAGCAACAGCATTCGCGTCAACCAGCAAATGCAGATCAAGAGCCCCTTCCAGCCCGGCTATGTGCCGCTGACTTTCTATGTCAATGGCATTCAGGGAGGCAACGCTGTGGTTGGCACAATCGATTCCAACGGCCTTTATACGGCGCCGGCTGTTGTCCCCACCCCCAACACAGTTACCGTCACCGATACTGCGAACAACGAGCCCAACTATCCGGCTGGAACTTTAACTTTAAGCATCCTGAACCCAATCCCTGTTATCAACGGCGTGAATCCGTCGGCCTTTTCCGAAGGCGCGACAACCGTTACCGTGAATGGATCTCAGTTTGTCTATGGCGCGCAGATTCTCTGGAACGGCACGCCCATTACGACTACCTACGTTTCAGGCAATCAGGTAGCGGCGACCATCAGCGCGCCCAACCCGGGAACGTTTCCACTGACGGTCAACAATCCGAATCCAGGGTCGGCAAACGCCAACAACGTCAATGTGGTTGTCGGCCCCGGGCAGGTCGTCCTTACGGTGCCGCCGGGTGAGAACACGGATGTGCGGGTGACCAATCAGCTGAACCTTGGATTGACGGTCACCGGGACGGACAACCCAGCTGTGACCCTGAAGGTGAACGGGATTCCCGGAGGCAACTCGCAGGTAGGCACCGCAGTTTCCAACAAAGACGGATCCATCACCTATACTGCGCCGGCCGTTGTTCCCACTCCCAGCAATATCGTTCAACTCACGATTACCAGCGTTGATAATCCGAATGTATCGATCAGCCAGAACATTTCAGTGCTGAATCCGATCCCGATTCTGACCTCGGCTACGCCGACGTCATTCAATGTTGGATCAGCGAGCGTCGCCCTCACCGGTCAGAAATTTATCACCGGCGCTGAGGTTCTGATGAACGGATCACCCGTGCCGACAACTTTCGTCAGCGGCGGACAACTCACGGCAACCCTGACTCTGACTCAGCCGGGCAATTTCGATCTGCAGGTGATGAATCCCGACCCGGGTCCGGCGACGTCTGCAGATCTTGTCGCGCTTGTGAACGGCACACCGCCGGAGCCGGTCATCAGCCTCAATGATGCCTCCCGCTTTCTGGAGCAGGCGACTTTCGGCGCAACCGATGCGGACATTCATCAGCTTTCCTTGATCGGATATCAGACGTGGCTGAATGAACAATTCAGCATGCCGGTAACTCCGATAGAGCCGGCGGTGGAGCAGGCGTTGGTCATCAACAATCCACCCTGCGCGCCAAGCGATGTCAAATGCAACGCGGCGCTGTTTGAGCAGAATGAATCGGATGAAATTTATGTCCAGGACAACTTCTGGCAGCAGGCCCTAGCCGCTCCCGATCAGCTGCGGAAGCGCGTGCAGTATGCGCTTTCTGAGATATTTGTCGTCTCGACCAACAACTCGGCCGTGCAGAGCTTCCCGCGCGGAGAGGCAACGTACTACGACACGCTCGGCAAGGACGCATTTGGAAACTTCAGGACGCTTCTGAACGACGTGACCCTGAATCCCATGATGGGCCAATTCCTCTCAATGCTCGGCAATGACAAGGGCAATGCGACAACCGACCCCGACGAGAACTACGCGCGCGAGGTGATGCAGCTCTTCACCATCGGCCTCTACCAATTGAACGACGACGGGACGCAAAAGCTGAATTCAGCGGGCCAGCCTATACCGACCTACTCGAATCTCGATGTGATGGGTCTGGCCAAAGTCTTCACGGGCTTCAGCTGGGACATACCGGGGAATGACTCCGATGCTGCCTGGTCGAATTGCTGTGCATATGTCGGCACTGGCTATGGCGAAGACATTTTGCCCATGCAGAGCTACCCGAGCCACCATTCGACTGAGGAAAAAGACTTTCTCGGAGTGACCATTCCCGCCTCGGGAAGCGCGGATCCTGTCGGCGATCTTAAGACCGGCCTCGACACGCTGTTCAATCACCCCAACCTGCCCGCGTTCTTCTGCAAGCAGCTCATTCAGCATCTGGTCACAAGCAACCCAAGCCCAGCTTATGTCAGCCGGGTCGCCGCGGTCTTCAAAGATGACGGGATGGGCGTGCGCGGAGACATGAAAGCAGTGATCACGGCGATTCTGCTCGATCCCGAAGCACGCGACTCGGCGACCGACTTCGCCAATCCTCAATACGGGAAGGTCCGCGAGGCGCTGCTCCGCTATACGGAATGGGCCCGGGCCTTTACCGCCCAGTCCCGCACCGGCGCGTACGACATTGGCAGCACGGAGGACCCGATCTGGGGACTCGGCCAGATGACGTTGCGTTCGCCTACTGTCTTTAACTGGTTCGCTCCAGGCTATGTCCCACCCGGAACCAGCATTGAACAAGCCGGTCTAGTTGCGCCCGAGATGGAGATGACCAATGTCTCCACGGTCGTGGGTTACCTGAACTATATGCAGAACGCGATCGGGAGCAACTCCAGCTCAGGCTCTGACATATTTTCCAACTACGGAGCTGAAATCAACCTGGCCGCAAATCCGGACGCACTCCTTGACCGGATCAATCTTCTGCTGATGGCCGGGGAGATGGACAGCTCGCTGCGCAGCCAGATTCTGAGTGCGGTGGAATCGGTCCCGGTGCCGTCCGGCGACCAGAATGCAATCAACGCTGCGCTCACCACCCGGGTGGAAATCGCAATTTACTTAACGATGGCATCGCCATCCTTCAGCGCGCAGTACTAGGGAGCCCACGATGTGCAAATGTGAACTATCTCGGCGACAGTTTCTCAGAACCGCATCCCTGGCCACGATGTCAGGTCTCTACGCCAGCCCCTTCATCATGGGACTGAATTCTCTTGCGGCCATGGCGCAGGACACCGACATGTCCGACTATCGCGCGCTTGTCTGCGTCTTTTTGCAGGGAGGGAATGACGGCCACGGCACGGTGATTGCCACCGACCAGGACTCTTACAACGCTTTCGTGCAGGCGCGGTCAGGCGCGCCGGGGCTCGCATATCCAATGGACGAGCTGTTGCCGATTGTCCTGAATACTCCGCAAAGCGGACGCACCTTTGCCCTCAACCCTTACCTCACCGGAGTGCAGAACCTGTTCAAAGCCGGCCGCGCCGCGATTGTAGCCAATACCGGCACCCTCATCGCTCCTGCGACCAAAACTCAGGTCAATAACAATTCGGTCCCCCTGCCGGCATCGCTCTTCTCGCACTTTGATCAGACGGCGGCCTGGCAGGCCATCGCCTCCAATGGCGGCAGCGCTGAACATGAAGGATGGGGCGGCGCAGTCGCCGACTTGATCGAGAGCATGAATGTCAATTCGAATTCCATGTTCACCTGTATCTCAACGGCCGGAATCGCTCTGTTCCTGGCCGGGCAGACTTCATTTCAGTTGAACGTTACGCCCGCAGGCCCAATCCCCATTTACGGGCTCAACAAGCCGCTGTTCGGCTCGCAAGCAGGCTCGGACGCACTAGCATCCATCTTTACTGCAGAAGAAGCCAACCTCTTCGCCAAGGAATATGGAGTCGTCGTCAACCGCTCCATCCAGGCGCAGTCGCTGCTTGCCTCTTCCATGCTTACGGCGGGCCCCGGTGGGGTCCCCAATCCGCCCCAATACCTCGACCCCGTCACCAAAATGCTCGCGGACAACCCCCTTGCCGACTCGCTCCAGACCGTGGCCAGAATCATCGGAGGAAGGAGCAGCCTGGGCGTGAACCGGCAGATCTTCTACGTGCAGCTCGGCAGCTTCGATACTCATGATGGTCAGGCTCCGACGCATGCCCGGCTTCTCACGCAGCTTGGCCAGGCGCTGGAGTATTTCGATGGTTTGATGAACGACGCCGGACTCGGAAACCAAGTCACGACCTTCACTGCATCCGACTTCGGCAGGACCCTGACCTGCAACAGCGATGGCACCGATCATGGCTGGGGCAGTCACCACTTCGTTGTCGGCGGCGCAGTCAAGGGACAGGACATGTACGGGACGTACCCCATCGTCGGCGTCAATGAGGCCAACGATGTCGGCGAGGGGCGCCTGATTCCTACCACTTCAGTCGACCAATACGCCGGAACTCTCGCGCGCTGGTTCGGACTCACGGATGGACAGGTCAAGCAGGTCCTTCCGAATTTCGCCAACTTCGGCAGCAATCCGTACTTGGGATTCATGGGCTAGCGCGAGGGCTTGATTCGCGAGCCGACGACGGAGGTGCCTCAGGATTTGGGTGGCTCGGTTCAGGACGATCCGGAATTCGTCGCCGGTCTCGTGAGCAGCTCCGGGACTTCCGAAATTTCTCCTCGACCTCATAGTCAACACAAGGCCGGTTGACGGTACATACTTGGGCAATCCTAGTGGAGTCGGGTTCGTTTGGACAAGCTGGCATTCGGTGAGCACCACTGGCGTAGCGCGCCTCGGCGTGTTGTGCATCTCGGCAACCGTGTCTGAATAACGCATAAGATCGAGCACTTCATTTTCGGTTTCTTTTGCTTTGACCGATGCTCGATACGTGATGTTCTCAGTGGGCTCGCAGTTATTGCGGAACCGACCAGAACCTGAACTTCGACCGAATTTTAAGGGTCGCAACCTAGAGCGAGACAGTGAATCCCAAATTAGGCATTACCCAACCAAGGGCAGTCTAGTGATGATTATTGTGAAGCTGCTATGCTTTTCGTATGCGTCGCTACTGGTGAAGCACGCATAAGGCGAAGGGGTTCGCCTAAACTGCTGTTCCTTTCCTGCACGTAGCGAATGGACGGATGATAACCCCTGACGAGGACTCGTCGGGGCGTTTCCTGTTCACGCGAAAGCCTCGAAACAATCTGGCGCCACTTGACCTGGGTCTGCGTAAGAGTTGGCTTGCGGAGTTGTCCAGGTGATCGATTGGAGGTTTTTCGTGAAGATAGCCATCATTTCCGACATTCATGCCAATCTTGCAGCGCTGGATGCGTTCCCCGAACGGGACTATGACCAGCTCTGGTGCCTGGGCGATCTGATCGATTACGGCCCTAAGCCGCGCGAGGTGATTCGCCAGATCAGAAATAAGGCAACCATTACGGTTCGCGGTAATCACGATCATGCCGTGGGATTCAATGTGGCTCCGCAGTGCTCTCCGCCATTCAAACGACTGGCGGACGAAACGAGGGAGTTTACGCAGCACGTCTGTATGCCGAACGAAATGAACTATCTGCGAAATCTGCCCATACAACAAGAAGTTGCTATTGATGGCATGAGCTTTTATCTGGTGCACGCCATGCCGACAAATCCTTTATTTGGCTATTGCCCAAAGGATTCGGAGCAGTGGGAAAAAGAGCTGGATTGGGTGCGAGCCGAT
Organism: Acidobacteriaceae bacterium; assembly: GCA_030039895.1. Classification (GTDB taxonomy): domain Bacteria; phylum Acidobacteriota; class Terriglobia; order Terriglobales; family Acidobacteriaceae; genus Silvibacterium. Next base: position 8,994 of record JASHUR010000221.1, read on the forward strand.
GTGCTGGTTGTGGGCCACACGCACATGCCTTTCGTCCGGATGATCGGCAAGAAGATGATCCTCAATCCAGGGAGCCTGGGACAGCCCAAGACCGGACGTGCGCTTGCGTGCTATGCGGTTTGGGAAGATGGCGAAATTTCGCTGAAGGAATACGAGTATCCGATTGCTGATACCGTCGATGGGATTCGCAGTATGCCTATATCGCAGGACGTACAGGATGGGTTGATTGCTGTTCTCAGGACCGGCGCGCTGCCAAGCCGGCAACATTCCAGCGCGACGGTATGAGCTTATTTATGGAGGAGGTAGAGTATGAGCACTCCCTTGCCGGGTATGGCAGATGCACAGGTGGAACGCCTGATAGCCGCTCTTGAGTCTCTTACAGACGGTGAATTGGCTGTGCCTATGCTGATCGCCTGCGGCGACCGGGCGGTCCCGTATCTGGAGCATTTTCTTCTGACTGGATCGCCCAGAACGATCGCACTGCCTCGCTGCCGCGCCGTTCACGCACTCGGAGAACTCGGGGCGTATTCGACACTGATTTCCTACTTCCACGAATATGATCCGCCGGGCGATGCAGCAGTTCTGTTTGCAGAAGACGCTGTGCGCAGCGCAGTTGCCCGAGAGCTATTGCGGTGGAAGTCGGACGAGGTGTTTCGGGTTCTGATGGATGCAGCAATGCAGCGGGCAACGAGTGGCATTACTCTTGCGCTGGGAGAATTTCATCGAGCGGAGAGCATTCCTCTGCTTTTCGAACTGCTGGAAGACGACTTATGCCGGGAGGAAGCAAAGGACGGATTGCGGAAGGTTGCCGAAGCTGCGCACCCATATGCCATTCTGCTGATTCGGGGTATGGCCGATCTGCAAATACGAGGGCCGGGCTCGCTGAGACGGCGCCGAGCGACCCTGCAATTGCTGGATGAATTTGGCGTGACACAGGACGAATGGCAGGACATACGGCAATTTCTTTTTGACCGGGATGCCGACGTGGTGATTGCGGCAGCAACCATCGGATCACGGATAACAGGTATGGGCGATCAACAGGGAATTGTGCATTCGCTTTTCCGCATCTCAGGGCACCTGAATTGGGCACAGGAAGACCACGTGTGCGCGTTGTTAGAGAGCAATCACGAGACAGCATGCACCGTGGCGAGAGCGATTGTTAACGAAAAAAGAAGCCGCGGCGAGCAACCGAACTGGCTGAATCCGGCGTGGCGGATCTTAAGGCATGTGCTGGGCCCGGAGCTGGGTCAAGAGCTGGAGAGCGGTCATTACGGAGCCGCATAGAACAAGAGAGCGGAAGCGGACATGGACCTAAAGCAATACGAACAGAAGAAGTTTGCCCTTGCGGAGATCATACGAGCGACACAAGCAATCGATACCAAAGATGGAGCGTTGCTTTCTGAGGCCCGCGAGTTGCAAGCGCGTCTTGCAGAAGACCGCTTCAACCTGATGGTGGTGGGCCGGTTCAGCCGCGGCAAGTCAACTTTGATGAACGCCCTGCTGGGCGGGGATTTTTTGCCGACGGGGATTGTTCCGCTAACCTCGGTCATCACGACTGTTCGCTACGGCAGCCGGAAGCAGGTGGTACTGCATTTCACAGGCACGGGGCTGACGCGCGAGGCGCCGCTGTCGCAACTGGCTGAATATGTCACGCAGCGCGAGAATCCGGGAAATGTGAAGAAGCTGGCCTATGCCGAGGTCCAGTTTCCGGTTGAGGTTCTGCGCCGCGGCTTCTTTTTTGTCGACAGCCCGGGACTCGGTTCGCCCATCCTTGAAAATACGTTGACGACCGAGCGCTTTTTTCCGCAGGCGGATGCGTTCATTCTGGTGACAAGCTATGAGAGCCCTCTGTCAGAAGAAGAAGACCGCATCCTGCAGCGCATCCGGAATACGCGTAAAAAGCTATATATTGTGATGAATAAGCAGGACACCGTTGGACGCGAGGAGCGCGATGAGGCAATTGAATTTGTAAAGGAGCGGTTGGAGCAGTTTTCGTTTGCAGAAGACCCTCAGATTTTTTCGATCTCTGCGAGGGAAGCGCTGGAAGCCAAGCAAACACAAAATACAGCGCAGCTGGAACGGGGCGGTCTTCAGGAATTCGAGACTGAACTAATGCGCTTTCTTATCGAGGAGCGCGCACAGTCGTTCCTTGTGAACATGTATGAACGCACGACGAGCTTCCTGATCGAGCGGTCACGCGCCGGGAGATCCCCTGCATTGGAAGACGCCTATTTGGCGCTCATTGAGAGACTTCGTGATCAGAGATCCGTCATTCTGGGCGCGTCCGATCCTCCTCAGGATTTGATACGAACAGATGCAAATGCCGCAGCCGGCCCGTATGCACTTGAAGTCGACAGAAAAACCGGATGCAGGATTTGCGGAGAAATTCTGGAAAGTATCTTCCGATTTCTGAGCAAGTATCAGTACGATTTGACCATTCAACCTGAGATGCAGCAGGACCATGCCAGGCGTGGCGGATTCTGCACTCTTCACACGTGGCAATACGAGGGAATTTCGTCGCCTCAGGGGGTATGTGAAGCTTATCCGCGGATTACCCATTCCATTGCGGAAGAGCTTGCGCGATTCGCGGGGTGTGTCTCACAGCAGGGCGAATCCATTGAGACGCTGCGAAGCCTTCTGTCTACTTCGAGAACGTGTCGCGTGTGCCAGGAGCGCATCGATGCGGAACGAAGAGCCGTTGCGAAGGCCGCAGACGCGGTACGCAGGGCCGCAGATCAGGAACAGCACGTGCCGGCCTGTTGTCTTCCGCATCTGGTCGCGGTCATCGAATCGCTGGGGCCGGGAACAGGCGCGCAAAATCTGCTCCAGGCCCATGCGCACCTTATGGAAAGGACCAGCGAAGACTTGCAGCGGTATGCCTTGAAGCACGATGCGCTGCGACGTGATTTGACCAGTGAGGAGGAGCGACGAGCGTCGCAGCTGGCTCTCCTGCTGCTGGCAGGCCATCGGAACGTAAGCGCTCCGTGGGTCATCGAATATCTGATCTAAACACGAGTTGTATGGACGATTGCCCAGCTTTCTATCTTCGGCCCATTCGATAGTCGAGATAGAGAACGTGGGCTTTGATCTGGTCGCCCATCCTATATTTTGGCAAGTGCGCCATTCTGATCATGTGGAGGATGCCGCCGGGGTTGCCCTCGCTCCACTCGACAAGCGAATGCAGTGCCTGTTCCAGATTCGACGCCCAGAGTCCTGTCCTTTCCGCTTCCCGGTGGGCAAACTCGAGCGCAATGGCAGAAGGAAAGTTCTTCAGCTCAACCCGCTCGGAGCGGTCCGCGCACATCGGCTGCAGGGCGCCGATGTCTTCCATGTGCGGAGTGCGGGCGGCGAAGACAATGGGTGTGCGTCCGTAGTAATTCATTTCCTTGATCATGCTGGTGACCACGCGGGAAGGCCCCGAGAGATGATCGAGCACCAGCAGAAATGGAGCTTGATCGAGCGCGCGCTGGATGATTCCTTTGAGTGAAGATGTGCTGAGAGATTTTGGATTTGCCGGCAGGCGGAGGTCATGCCGATTGAGGCTTTGAAGCCGTTCGATGAGGCCAAGCACCAGCTCGCGCGGCGTCTGCGTGCGGCTTACATAAAGAGCGAGCGGTTGTGTTTTTATAAAGCTCTCAAGCAAGCGCGTTTTGCCCACTGACTCCTGGCCGAACAGCAGCATCGACTTGCGTTTTTGCACCTGGGCCTGCAGGCGAGCCATCTCGTCTGCGCGGTCTACCGCGGCGAGGTATTGGCTGGTCGGCTCCTGCTGCAGGACGGATGCAGTCATGGCTTATTTCTCTATTGAGACTGCTGACGGCGCGAACCGGGCATGGCTGGATTCGATAATGGCGTGCGCCGCATCGCGATCTTTCCAGCCCAGAACGCTGGTTCGCTTGCCTTCGAGATCTTTATAGATCGAGAAAAAGTGTGCTACTTCCCGCAGGATGTGCGGCTGGACGTCTGTGTAATTCCTGATGGTGCTGAAGCGAGGGTTTCCGGTGGCGTAGGCAAGGATCTTTTCGTCCCTGACGCCCTGATCGAGCATTTCAAAAAGGCCGATGGGCCGGGCAGGGTAAATGCAACCGGGGAAAGTCGGCGCATCCCCGAGAACGAGAATATCCAGCGGATCACCATCTTCTGCGAGCGTCCGCGGAATAAAGCCGTAATCGCCCGGATAGTGGACCGGCGAGTACAGGTTTCTATCGAGACGGAAGACCTTGAGTTTCTTATCGTATTCGTACTTATTGGTGCTTCCCTGAGGAATCTCGATCACGGCTGTCACCGTTTCCGGCGCGTGGTCGCCGATGGGGAGAGTCAAATAGTCAGTCATGTTGCTCCTTCCCTGGTTCGAGTGCAGGAGAAAAAAGAAAACTCCTACGCTTGTTGTAGGAGTCATCAGCCGTCCGTATTCGGAGGCGCTTAAAGACGGATTCCCTCGTCATTCAACAGATCAGTAGTAGCATATTGAAAATCTGTCCGCAACCGCATCCCGTGATCATCCTATTGGCGTTTGGGAAGCGCTTGAAGTGCCGGCAGGCGACGCGCCAAAGATCTGGCGATACAAATCCTCACCATAACTTGTAGGCAATGGTTCTCCGACGATAAGTCGAAACGTACGTTGGCCGCCTGCGAGCCGCTCGGCGCGAAGGAAGAGGACATTCTCATCGTCAGGCTGATAGAAGCTCTGTGCCAAGTCGAACATATGGGTCACATAGGCGACCCTGACGTCCATCTCCAGCAAGGCGCGAAGAATTTGCCTGGCGATCTCAGAGCCTTCCCGCTCGTTCGTGGAGGCAAAAGACTCGTTGAGGACAACCATGCCATGCGGGGCGACCCTGTCGATAATCGCGCTCATCCGGGCGAGCTCTTCATCGAGCTTGCCGCTCTTCATGGTCACATCTTCTTCACGCTTGAAATGGGTGAAGATGCCGCTGCAGATGCAGGCCTCAAATGATTCAGCCGGCACAAACATGCCACATTGCATCATCAGTTGAGCGACACCAATGCTGCGGAGAAATGTGGACTTACCTCCGCGATTGGCTCCGGTAATCATCAACAGCGATCGATTGCCTGCATCGACATCGTTGCTTACAACGCGATCGTTGCTACCGAGCTGCAGGCAGACGTCGTAAAGCCCGCGTGCTGCAAGCGTTTTTTGGCCCCCGGGCGAAGGAACCGGAAGACAATACGATGCTTGTTGCTGGAGAATCTGGTCGCGCAGATTCAGGCAACCGATATAGAAACCCATTTCAAGGCGCAACATACGGAAGAAGGCAAGAATGTGGTCCGTTGACTGCGCGAGCGCGGACGCAATGTGTGCGATGCCATGAGTTCTTAGCTCTGACAGCGCCCGATAGCCTGCCTCATCACGCTCATGTACCTCATAGACATACTCACGGTCTTCGCTGTTCGCCTTCAGGCTCATCCAGTTTTGAAGGCGCTCGAACCATGTCCTTGCGATGTAAGACGGTTTGCACAGGACGTAATTGGCACCCTTGTTTCCCGGGCCCAATTGAGCGCTCATCAGAATGCCATCGCGAAACTTCAACCGCTCAAGGTGCTCTTCCACTGTCCGCAGGTACTCGTCGTTGAGCTCGCTCTGAAGCATGGCGAAGAATCGCCTGAACCCCGCAGAGTGAAAGTTTGCCCTATGCAGATCCGCCATGTTCCGCAACCTCTTTAACAGCTCGACAAAGATCTGCAAGACATCGATGCTACGATGCAGTGTCCCCTCCGGATATCGTGCTGACATCCAGCCCCAGACTTTTTTTTCACGTTCGATGGCCTCGACGGCAACTGCGTATATCTGGCGCACGGTGTTTGATTGGCTCATGCAATCGGTAAGAATCTGCTGTCGGTATTGAATGGATTCGAGATCATGGAGGCTTTCAAGGACAGAGCTGCGAGCGGCTTCATGAAGGAATTCGTCTCCAGCGGCCATCGAGAGGAAAAGGGTGTCCAATTCGAGGTCTTGCATGAGCTCTTCAGCGTTCGGCACCGGACTTTTCCGAGGCTCGAAGTCCCGGTCTTCGAACATGAGAAACGCCTTCATCGAGTCACACCTTCCTTTACGTTTGCGAGGATTCGCGCCTTGATAGAGGCGTATGTGAGGCGGTAGCTCTCGGCGATTGCCGCAGCATAGGCAAGGCCATCGGCAGGCCTGCGAACAATCTTGAAAGTGCGGAACGCGGGATTTGCTGGGTCGACGGTACTGACCATGCTGACGGTGGTATTGCTGATTGCAGCAAGCTCATCAAGAAATGTCACCGAGACACAAAGTATGTCGAGAGCGATGATTTTCTGTATGATCTGCCGGCCCAGAAAGAGCGCATCGCTCAGAGTGGTGGACAGAAAGCTTTCATTCATAATCAGAATGCTGTTTGGCGTCGCATACTCAAGGATCCGGTGAATCCTGATGAGCTCGTCTTCAAGTTTGCCGGTCCGGATCCGGATGTCCTCCTCCTTCTCAAAGTGTGTGTAGAGCCTGTCAAAAAGGAAAAGGTGTGCTTCGCTGCCCGGCACCGTGCAACCGATGGCGGCGAGATAGTGCAATTGACCAAATGTTCGCGCAAAGGTTGTTTTTCCGCCTTGATTGGGGCCCGACACAATAAAAATTCGTTCCGGGTCACGCAGGTAGAAGTCATTGGTTACGACGCTGCCGTGCTGCGCGATGAGCCTGGACGCGAGGGCCAGGTCAAACACATCCTTTCCGCAGACTTCTTTCGAGTGATTCGAAATAGATGGATAGCAGTATGCAAGCCCAGCCTGCTTGAATCGCTGCATATATTCAGTCCATGCCAGATAGAACTGCACTTCGCGATCGAAGGTGGAAATGACGTTGTCGAGATAGTCTTTGTTACTGTCACAGTATTCCTTTAGAGAGGAAAATGCCTCCGGGTACAATTGGGCGACCATATCGAGGACGGCTGCCTCGATATGGTTCATATCAGACGCATGGCGCAAATTGAACCTGTATTGTCCGGCTGTGCTCTGACTGAATTTCTCAAACGTTCGCAGGACATCCGCACCGTAATCCGGCTCTGAGTGATAGTCGCGGACGGTGATCCGCCTGCTGTTGATCTGGACGCAATATATAATTGCCGCCAAATCTGCTGTGAGCTTTTGCGTATCTGCAACTAAGCTGCGGAAGGCTGGTGATTCGACGTAGTTCGCGAGATAGCCCCGCAGGCCGCGAAATCCGCGCGAGGAAAGATCCATGCGCATCAGCGCATAGCAGAGACGCTTGACCGCGGCACAATATTTCTCGACTGAATCAAGGAACCAGCGTTGCTTCTGCTTCGCATAATAGAGCTTGCCTTCCAGGACGCGCGAGGCCCGTATCTGCCGCATTCCTTCAGCGAAAGACTTGATCTGTTCAACGAGTGCGAGATTTTCGATGTCGCGAAGGACCTCATAGCGGTAATGAACGGCATCAACGTTCTGCAACGGAAAATAAAAATAGGGTTTCAGGTTGTATTCGTCTCGATTTGCAGTAACGGCGGACACAACCTGATCGAGATTCAGGTCGGAAAAAACTGCGGGTTCTTCCAAAGCATCAAGATTAGCTCCCGGTTCCGATTCGAGGAACAAGATGCTGCGAAAAGGTGCGGAAGCTGTATGCGCATCATCTGAATACGGAGCAGCCGTAAGATGTTCCAGATCGCTCTGCTGGTGAGAAATCCTGGTCGAGGTTTCCTGGGCGCCGGCGGGCATAACAGACTCCTTCCGAGATCAAGTCTCGTCAGGAGTCATCTTCCCCTTGTGAAAGGGGCGGTTAAGAGTGGACTCCAACACCCGCTTATTTCCAGTATCTTCGGCGGCTCAATCCCATGTCAACGCATGGTTGGCCGCACTACGTTTTGAAATCTGCAACGGTCTGCTTATTGCATTGCAAGAAAAGCGAACATTCGCGAATGACGGCGTCAAGAGAGTCCATCGTCATGGCAGGCTGGTCAACAGCGTTTGAAGCTGGGCCATTCGATGCGGGCGACAAGGCGGCCCTGAGGCTATCCGCGACCATGACGATTGCACTGCGGAGATCATGTTCAAAGCGGTTCAAGCTCGCCTGCAACCGTTCAAGGTAGTCGAACCTGACTCGTCCGGCGTTCATATCAAGCAATTCGGGGACATTCTTGTTCATTCTTCTGAAGACAATGGGACGCATTAGAAAGCCGGGCAGCAGAAGAAGAAATGAGTCCAGCGAGTAGAAGACGCGCTCGACTTTGTAATAGAGATGGCTTTCAGCGCGTAAGGGGCAGGTGACTCTGAGATGCTGAACCGGAATTTCGAATAAAGCGCCTGCGGCCCGTTCGAGGCGATCGAGAATCCCGTTCGCCATATCTACGAAATAGGACGAAAGCATATCGAGTTGCGCCTGTACTTTTTCGTCTTGCTGAATCTTCCATCTTCTGAAGACATCTTCCACCTCGTTCATCAGCCAATTTTCGAGCAATGTACCAAATGCGCGTCCAGCGGCCTTTGGATGCTCGGCCTGAAAGAGCTTCAGATGGCTCCGCACTTCGGGGGCATAGGCTTCAACCTGCTCAGAGAGATCATGCTCCACGCCAGCGAGAATGTCGGCAGATCGCTGGCGCAGCAAGACCTGCAGCTCGCGCATTTTCATCTCTGTATCTTTCAGGATCTGATCCAGCGCCTCTCTCTTCTTCTCAAGCTCACCGGCGCTCAGTGCCGCGGTGCGCGTCCGTATTGAGGCTGCGAAGCGGAGGGTGCGGGCAGTCTCCAGCGTGTCCCCCGCGACGGAACATACCAGTACCTGGCGTTTTTCTTTTAACAAGAAAGCCTGCAGGCGTTGCTCGAAAGCTCTCAGCCCGGCGGGTAGTCCGTTGCTGGAAGGTTGTTGATCATCCCGGCCTTGACGTGCGGACAGAGGGAAGATTTCAGCAGCGGAAATATTGAGCCGGTCCAGTTCGTCTTTGAGAAAAGCGATGATTTCGGAAAGTTCCTTCGGGGAAGTGAGGTCGACTTTGTTCAGGATGAAGAACAGCTTAGGGACTTCGTCTTTGAGGTTCGCGATAAATTGCGATTCCACCTGCGTGATCGGCGGATCGACGGAAAGTACGACGATTCCGGCATCAACCTGGTTCAGGTAGCTTTCAGTGGTTTCAGTGTTATGCGCGTGCGTCGAGCCGATGCCGGGAGTGTCGATAAGGATGATTCCATCTTTGAGGAAGGGGGAAGGATAAGTGATCTCGACGGAAGCGACTTGCTTTTTGTTTCCGGGATTTCTGGCTTCCGAGATGTAGTCTTCCAGGCTCGAAATCGCGACTTCCTCCCGCAATTCCCCAGTGGTATAGATGATGGTCGCGCAGGGTGTCTCCCCATATCGAATCTCCGTAATGATTGCCGTTACAGGGAGCACCCCTGTGGGCAATGCGTCCGCTTTGAGAAGGGCGTTGATCAGAGAGCTCTTGCCGCGCTTCATTTGTCCAAGAACGGCGAGATGCAGTTTTTCACCGGAGAGCTTTTCTTTGAGCGAGACCAGCTTGTTCTCGATGCCTGCGATTCGTTCAGCCCGAGCAATATCAAGCAAGATGTCGAGCTTTCTCTGCAAGGAAGCGGGCTCGGCTGGCTGATCCGTAACGATCATTGCGTTTCTCCGGTGTACCTAGCTGCTCGCTGGAGAACTCTTCGAATGCTGTGAGTAGCGGATGGCCTCGACAGGAGAGATTGCGATTAATCCGCCCGCGATCATCTGGTCGAGATGCGGCAGCAGCTTCTGAATCTGCTCTTCGGTGTCGATGATGCTCACCATGATGGGAAGATTTCGGGAGATGGAGAGGCTATGAGTGTGATGAATTCTGGCGCTCGCCCCGAAACCTTCGAGGCCGCGGTAGACAGTCGCTCCGGCAAGCCCCAGTTCCATACATTTGGCCACGAGCGCCTCATAGAGCGGTCGTCCTTGCCACTTATCCGCCTCCATGAAATGGATGCGCAGCATCTTTGCGTGGAATTGTTCTTTCATCGGGTCATTCCTTTTCGCTGATTGTCACAGAGGGACGGTGGGTATATTTGATGATCTCGACATCGGACAGCACGACGAGTCCTTCCTGAACCATTTTGTCGACGAGGGGCAGAAAGTTCTGCAGTTTCTCTTCGGTATCAACGACCGAGAGCATGATCGATGCGTCGTGGGACAAATGAAATGCTTTGTCTTTGTGAACTCTGCGATGGGCTCCGTAACCGAGAATGCCGCGGTATACAGTTACGCCGGCGAGGTCATTTGCGCGCATTGCACGCATGAGCGCCTCATGGAGCGGTTTATCCTGCCACAGGTCGCTTTCACCGATAAATATCCGCATCAATTTGGCCTTGCCCTCGATCTTTACGTGTTCAGCCGGAGCAGCAGCCTTTTGCTTTGACGCCCGCGCAGGCTTTGCAACGGTCGTTTCCTGCAATTCGATCAATCCTGAGCCGACAAGCTCCTCAAGCTTGCCAAGCAACTCATTCACTTTCTCCTGCGATTCGATGAATTCGATTTTTATCGGGAGATGATCGGAGATCTCCACGAAATTTGCGGAGTGTATGTGATGATCTGCGCCGAAACCGGCGACGCCTTTCAACACAGTTGCTCCTGAGACTCCGCGAAAGAAGAGGAAATCAAGCACGCTTGAATAGGTCGAGACTCCGTGGCGGCTTGTTCCTTCGCTCAGGTAAATCGATACTTTTACGGCCTTTCCCGCAGTTAACATAGTTCTCCTTCAGGGTCGCAATCCTCTTTGAGAAGCAAGAAACTCGGCAGCGTGTCCGAGAGTGCCCCATTTGGTTTCTGCTGGTTCATATATATGCTGCAACTGGGACAATTCTTCCGCCAGCTGTTTTCGGTACCGCTCCATGATGGAGTCGATAACCGCTGCAGTAGCCGGCGGCATGCCTTGTTTCAGTCGTGTGCCGTGCCCGAGGCACAGAACCGACTGCGATCGCATCCAATTCACGACAAGCTTGTGATGCAGACAACCGATGAACTCGCGGATGCGCTGTTCTTCCTCAAGCCCAAGAAGTACGCAGATGTCGCAGGGAGATGTGCCTGCAGCTTCCTCGGGCTTGTCGAGGAGCGCCAGAAACAGCCGGGCCGCAGAAGATGCCCGCTGGGTCGCAGCAAGTCCCCAGGTGTGAAAATTGCAGAGGTGATGCACGTTTTTCTGCGCAGGGTCCTGCATCAGAGCCGTTTGATAATTCTTCATGAAGCGGCAGAATGGACACCCGGTTTCGCCAAGCACTTGCAGAATGGACTCGTAATGCGCAACCTTATTTGCTCTCATGGCGTAACCCTCGCAAGCATGACACCGCACCAGATGCCGACCAATCCGAGCAAAATGCTCGACACGACATATAGAGCCGCAATGGGAAGGTCGCCAATCTGAAGCTTGGAGAATGTTTCCCATTCAAATGTAGAAAACGTGCTGTATGCACCGACGAACCCGGTCGGGATTAAATATCGCCAGGCAGGGCTGATGCCTGCGCGTTTATCAAGCAGCTCCAGAGAAAAGCCGATGATGACGCAGGCTGTCAAATTCACGACAAAAGTTCCATAGGGAAAGCGCGTTCCGAGCTTATCAGCAACGGTCGAACCGACCCATACCCGCGCGAGAGCGCCGAGTGAACCTCCGAGTGCGATTAAGAGATATTTCTGCAACTGTATTTCTCCTGACTTTATGTCCGCTGCGCTTCAATAAGCGTGGCTGCGTTGTTGGAGCCTCCACTGAGCAAAAGCTCCAGGTCCGCTTCCAACTGGCGGGAATCTGCGACCTTACTGGAAACGCCTCTGACGCGATCGAGTTGCACGCGATAGGCATCGGCGTAGGAATTCACGAGCATTTCAAGCTTGCGAACGACTTGTTCGGCCCATTGCGACAAGGCCAAGCCATACAAATGCAACTGTTCGCGAAGATGCTGTCCGATGTTTTCCTGCAGGCGGGAGCGAATTCTGGAACGGAGCACGCCCTCTCCCAGCATGCTCCAGCGGCTCAATCCGATTGTTTCCGGCAGATTCGCCAACTCGAACCGCGGCAGGTCGCGCAGCAGCAGATCGAAATCGTCCGGCGAAGGCGCGTCATTCCGGCCCATCTCTTTGGCGATTGCCTGCAGCGACGCAACGGCATGATGTCCAACCGCCTTGAACTTGCCGATGGGCTGTTGAACGGCTTTGTCCGTCACATCATGAATCCATTCTGAGAGCTGGAGAGAAGGTATCTGCGAAGTTGAGGTTGCGAGGGCCCAATGAACGGCTTGCTGTACAACGGCATCGATGGCCAGATCCGGAGATTCCGCAAACCTGCGAAACGCATGATCGAGCACCGTTCGCTGTTCGCCAACCTCTCCCGTGATCACGCGCAGCCGTGTCTCAAGCTCAGACACGTTTTCCATTGTTTGAGGCGCGGATGTTTTTTCCCGGCGCAGGCTACTTTCCATTGCGGCGATGACCGCTTCACGGAGTGATCCGATTTTCCTGGCCACAGATGATTCCCGCAAAGCTCGAGCATGGTCAAACCGCGGAAGCAGTTCGCGTTCGAAGAACTGATCGAGAAGGATGGAATATCGTGGAACGGCGCTCACGGGATGCACGGTTACATCAAGATTCAGGGCACGCTTTACATGCTCCTGAATGTAACTGATCGCCCGATGCAAGTCTCCCTCAGCCAGCAGGTCGGCTTTGCTGAGCAGAACGAGAGCCGGGATGCCTGCTTCATAAAACAAGCGCAAGGTACCGATGTCTTCATCGCTGAGAGTAGTTCCGGCATCGATTAACAGAAGAGCCAGATCGCATGACGGGAGATAGGCGAGCGTCTCTGCCGCGCCGCGCGTTGCCAGTGAGCCGAGTCCGGGTGTATCGACGAGCAGCACACCCTGCTTGAGGCGGTGCGAGGGAACTTCAACGAGAGCGCGCACCACATTTTTGAGATTACCGGGGTTCCCCTGCTCTGTAACCAGCCGCGAGAGTTCCTGGATGGATACAGCTTCGCTGCGGCCGTCTCCGAATGCAACCGCGGCCCTGATTTCGGGACCGTATCGCAGCTTGGTGGGCACGGCTGTGATGGGGTTAATGCCGACTGGAAGAACATCGGTGCCGAGCAGGGCATTCAACATAGAAGACTTGCCGCTGCTCACGCGGCCAAAAAGCGCCAGCTCAAAACTGTCATCTTCCAGACGCGCCGCCAGGGTATCGATTCTCGGGCGGAACTCCACCAGGCCGTTCCTTGTGACGATCTGCTCGATGAGACGAAGAAGATTGATTTCGAGACCGGCCTTTTCCAATCGCTGGAGGCGCTTTTCAAGGTCCGTTGTGAGCTCCTGCTTGAGATAACGCTCCATGCCGGTTATGAGAGAACGCAGTTCATGGACCGCTCCGTTCAGCTCATCGATGGCGTCTTCGGGGACAGTTCCAGATCCGCGCATGTAGTTCGGCTTGAGTTCCTCAACAGCAATGTCCACAAAAGCCAGATTGGTGAGAACCGCGCGGGTGGCGGGAATATCGGGCGGTTCCGGTTTCATGCCCTGCCAGGCGATGGTGCGCACAAGCTGCGTCCGGAAGCGACGGATGTAGTCCTCCAGGACACGAATCTGGGCGGGGCTGATGTCTACGATGTAGCGAGGAAAGGGTGAAGGAGACGTGGCAGCGTGCAGTATGTCGGCTATATCACTTAAGAGCTTATCGATGTATTGACACGTAATCCGAAGCCGGGTCTTCTGATGTTCGTTCAGCTCTCCGGCGTGACGTGTCATTTCGACCTTACGATCTTGTTCGGACATGGCTCCTCCAAGCGATCAGATACTTCGAGGAGTCATCTGCTCAGTCGAGCGGTTATGGTGAACTCCTACACCAGTCAAGTTGTGGCTACTTCACAAGTGCCTCAGCAGGCTTGTGCGAGCCCTTCCAACGCGCATACGGCGTTGCTCCTGCATAGCGCGCCTTCGCGCCCAGGTCTTTTTCGATTTCGAGCAGGCGGTTGTATTTTGCAATGCGCTCTCCGCGGCTTGCAGATCCTGTCTTGATCTGGCCTACGCCGGTTGCCACGGCCAGGTCTGCGATGCTCGTGTCATCAGTTTCGCCAGACCGATGCGAGATGACCGCGCCGTAACCATTTTCCTTGGCAATGGCGATACATTCCAGCGTTTCTGTCACTGTGCCGATCTGGTTGAGTTTGATGAGAATTGCGTTCGCGATGCGATCCCGGATCCCTTCCCGGAAAAGCGCGGGATTGGTAACAAAGTTGTCATCGCCGACGAGTTGAATCCTGTCGCCCAATTCTTTGGTGATCTGCTGCCATCCGGTTCGGTCTTCCTCGCCAATCCCATCTTCGAGCGACCATATCTCCGGATAGCGCCGCAGCCAGTCTTTGTAGAACGCGATCATTTCAGCCGGAGTGTGTTTGCTGTTGTCTGACTTGTCGAAGACATAGGCGCCGTCGTCATAGAATTCGCTGGCCGCGGGATCGAGCATTACCGCGATGTCTTCGCCGGGCTTATATCCGGCCTTGTGAATTGCCTCCAGAATGAGTTCGACGGCCTGCTCATTCGATTTCAATTGCGGAGCAAAGCCGCCTTCATCGCCGACCGCGGTGCTGAAACCCTTGGCGTGGAGAAGCGACTTCAACGCGTGGAAGGTTTCGACCGCGGAACGCAGACCGTCCTGGAACGATGGAGCGCCAACCGGCGAGATCATGTATTCCTGAAAGTCGACGCTGTTGTCGGCATGGCGTCCGCCATTCAGAACATTCAGCATGGGTGTGGGCAGGAGGAATTCCGAGGCGCTGACGAGATGCGCATACAGAGGAACGCCACGCTGAATCGCGGCTGCGCGAGCGGCGCCGAGGGAGACTCCGAGGATGGCGTTCGCACCTAGCTGGGCTTTATTCGGTGTGCCGTCGAGTGAGCACAGGCGCGCATCCAACGCTGCCTGATCACAGGGATCCATTCCACGCACAGCGCGTTGCATTTCTCCTTCGACGAAGGCGCATGCTTTTCGCACGCCCTTCCCGCCGTAACGGGCCTTGTCGCCGTCGCGCAGTTCTACTGCTTCACGCTTGCCTGTCGATGCGCCAGACGGAACCTTCGCAGTCGCTTTTGTACCGTCGGCGAGCGTAACTGTAACAGCAAGCGTGGGATTTCCGCGCGAATCGAGTATTTCCAAGGCTTCGAGCTTTTGAATCTCCGCCATTCCCAAATCTCCTGCGGCAAGCTGCCGCGCGATGTTTCGCCTTCCGGCGATAGGAAGCGCAATGCCGGCATCACGGACAGAGGCTCCGAGAGACGCCACAATGCGCTCCACTAAGAAATTTATTTGGGAATCTTGAGGACACGACTCCTCCCGCAGGATTCCCTGTCAGGAGTCATCATCTGCCTATCGCTAAAGAACGTCTGCTTTGACAGGCAGCGGTTAAAGGTGAACTCC
The DNA here is from genome assembly GCA_030039895.1 of Acidobacteriaceae bacterium. Classification (GTDB taxonomy): domain Bacteria; phylum Acidobacteriota; class Terriglobia; order Terriglobales; family Acidobacteriaceae; genus Silvibacterium. Next base: position 24,406 of record JASHUR010000221.1, read on the forward strand.
TTCACCGCAACAATTCATTTGTATTGGTTGCACTCGGTTTCTGTCAACTATCCGGCTGCCTGCCCGCGATCAACATGATCGCTTATTTGGACGAAAGTTGTATCTGTGCCAGGTCATCGTCTGAGGTAAGAGGGACAGGCGGCATCTTCTCAACTCGTTTTACGCCACACACCCTCTCATACACAGCTATGAGGTTTTCCTTTTGAGCAGCGAGCGTATAGATACGGTTGGTGGCCAGGACAGCATTGGCCAGGCGCCGTTGCAAAGCGGGATCGAGCACGAGCTGCTTCATAGCGGCGGCGAGAGCGGCCGAGTTTCCGGGTGACACAAGCAGTCCATTTTGTTCGTTGACAATGAGGTCGGGGACTCCGCCCACGGTGGTTGCGATGACAGGCACGCCGAGACTAAGAGCCTCAAGGACCGTGTTGGGAGTGCCTTCAAGGAGGCTGGGCTGGATCATGCAGTTGAAGAGCTGCATCCAGAGGCCGGGATTGCCGGAGAATCCGGCGAAGTGAATCTTATCGCGCAGGCCGTATTCAGCTGCCTGACGCTCCAGCGACTCCTGCTCGCGCCCATGGCCTACGATGATGAGTCGAAGCGGAACCTTGTCGCCCAGGATGTCGTTGATCTGGCGGAAGGCGGCGACCATGAAGCGATGGCCCTTTTCTGCGCTGAGCCGTCCGACAGAGCCGAAGATGAAGGCGTTGGGAGGAAAGTTGATGTCTGCACGGGTGATGTTTTGGGCCGTTTCCGGGCGCGACCACGGAGGAAGGATGGCGTTTTGCACGACAAAGGGCATAGGGCGGCCGCGGCGCAGCTTTCCCAATTCCTCTGCCTGCTTGCGGGAGACGCAAACGACGTGCGTAGCGCGCTTGAGGACGAACCGTTCCATTCTCTCGTAGACGGCGATGCGTAAAGTCTCCGCCGTCCAGCCGCGAAGGAAGCCGATATGCCGGGTTCCGGTCCGGCGCGCGGCGAGGTATCCGACGACATTTGCCTTGAAGCCGTGCGTGCAGAGCAGAACGCCCTTTCGCTCTTCAAGAATGTGTGCGAGTTCGGAGATGAGGTCGAAACGGGGTCCGCCTTTGAGACACACGGTCGGAATGCCGTGCTCCTCGGCACAGCGGAGAATTTCGGGCCATTCAGACAGATCATGGAATGATCCGATCTCCATTTGGTAAGGAGAATCCTGCATGGCGAAAGCGTGGTGAAGGATCTGCTTTTCAGGGCCGCCGATCAAATTACTGCCGATCAGATGCAAAACACGCTGCTTCATTATTTGCTCCATCCAGTCAGAAGTTTCGAGCATTGGACTTGCACGGCAGGTAGGGGTTTCGTTTCGAAAAAGAGCAGCGCCTCCGGGGCGAATCCGACTTTGACTTGACGGCGTTTTTCCCAAAGATGCACGACAGGGTCGACGCCAACGCCTTTTTTGCGAGGCCACGCCACCGGGTGGGATGAGAATGCGGAGCTATACCTAGCGGCGACGATAAGAATCCCGGCCTCGTTATTTGCTTCGCCTGTGAGCATTGCAAGACAGGCACTTTGAGTTTGAAGCAAGGGCTGCATGAATTTGACAAACTTTGTAGAGCAATCAAAGGGCCAAGTGAGTTGCCGACGGCCGCGAACCATATAGAAATTCACGGGCCAGCCGATGCGGTCTGAAACGTTCTGAGCCAAAGGCTTAGTACACCCAGCGGGGCCAAGTCGAGCGCTTTACAACCCGGGAAGGGCAGCATCCCGCAGGGTATTCTGTTGCGTACTTTTGAGGGATGAACCTGATTGGTGGTACTTTTACTCAAATCCGCGCAAAAGTCTGCATATCGTCAGGCGCCTTCAGGGCAATGATTTTCCACAGTATTTCGGTGTTGGAGAACGAAGAGGGACGGCGGCGCAGCTGACGATCACTGGATGAAGGTATAGGACTCTATCCTTCGCAGAAACGGGTCTTATGCGGCATGGCGCTGATAACAAAGGGCAAATCTGTCTGCCTCGGGCTGAATCCGGGCGAGCGCTGGGCCTTTATGCGCTCAATGTCTGCATCCTTCTGCACATCATCCAGGGCACAAATCCTGCATTTGTGACCCAGGGCACCTAAAAGGGTGGTTCCGGCGGCTCCGGACGGCGGTAATCCGGGCTATGTGCTTGGATTTTTCCTCAATTCACGTGCTGCTGTAAGGGGCCGGATAGTGGTAACCGAGTTGCATAAGCAGTAGTAAACACGCGACAGGCCGAAGGTGCGCAGGGTAGGCGCAGAAGAAATCCGGGACCTGAATTCGAGAATACAAGCTCGAAGTCGCAGAGGGTGTTAAGGCCGGGTTGTAACCCACAGGGCGAAGCTATGTCCTAACCCCGGCAAATTGATGCAGTTGATATTGCGGAGTGCGGCCTAAGATGCTGATTTCAAATAAGTCGGACCTGGAAAGGAAAGAAGGCAACGTCTGGTGGGCGCTCTACACCCGTCACCAGCACGAGAAGACGATTGCGGAGATGCTTTCGGCCAAAGGATTCCAGGTGTTTCTGCCCCTATACGAGTCGGAACGGCAGTGGAGGGACAGGGTGAAAAAGCTGTTGCTGCCGCTGTTCCCCTGCTATGTGTTCGTTTGCGGAGACCTCGACCGGCGGTTGCAAGCGGTCACTACTCCGGGGGTACACATGGTTCTGTCGCGCGGCGAGCGCGTAGCCCTGATTCCCGAAGACGAGATAGGGGGAATCCGAAAGGCACTTGAAGAGCGGTGCCGTGTTGAGCCACATCCTTTTTTGAAGTGCGGAGAGCGGGTGAGAGTGACGCGCGGCTGCCTTGAAGGGATGGAGGGCATTCTGGTTCGCAAGAAAAACCTGTTCCGCCTGGTGCTTTCCGTGAACATGCTGGCGCAATCGGTAGCCGTAGAAGTCGATATGGCCGATGTGGAGCGCGCAGATGCAGAGGAGCTGCCGGCATTGCCCCTCCCCGGGCAGCGAGAAGGAGATCGAGGTTTTTGCCCTGCGTTTTCTCAAGCATGAAACAGTCAATTCTCTGGAGCGATGTACGGAAATCGTCATGCTGATTTGCAACCGTCATCGCAATCCCAAGAGACCAGCAATGAGAGGTTCGGCACTCTCGAACAGGTGGCAGAGTCAGTTTGAAAGACCACTCGAAGGTGAAGTTAGCCACAGACCTCCAAAGAAGCAGAACACAAAACGCCGGAGTTTCAGCCGCCCCGATTTTGCGGTTATTGGGGCCAAGCCCCAAGCCCGGCAAACCCGGCGCCTAAGTTGTCCTTATCATTTCAAGATTTGCAAACCGAGGAGAAGAGTGAAGCTATGAATGCCACTTTAGTTATGCCGACGCAATCGGAGAATCACAACGCCGACACCAAAATCAAGAAGACGATCAACAGCATGATTGATGAGCTTATGGCCTCGCTGCCGGAACTCAGCAGCCTGACCAGCGCCGAACGGCACGGAATCATTGCCAGATACTCCGCTGTCCTTGAAGGGAACTTCATCTACTGGATGACCGCAACGCTCCTCGCCGTCAAGTCAGAAGAAGCGCGACCCATTCTGCTTGAGAACCTCCATGAAGAGGTACGCGACGCTCATCCGGCAATGCTGCGCAGGTTTGCCCTGGCCGCGCATGCATATCCGACTGACACGGAGATGCTCGCTATGCACGAGGACGTGACGAAAATGCGCCTGTTCCTTGGACGCCTTTCCGGCGTGCAGTCGCTTGCCGCGATGGCCTTTTTTGAGGGTTTCATCCAGAAGTTCATGGCCTATCTGGCCGCTCTTGCCGCGGCTGAAGGGTCGACTGAGATGGAATACACCGATGTGCATGGCGTGTGCGACATCGAGCACACCGACGGTCTGTTTCGCGCGCTGGCGCTGGAGTCTGTCGTCAATCCGCTCGATCCCAAAGAAGACATCCTTGAGGGAGCGACGCTGCTGCGCAACACAATGAAGAGCGCCATCTTCGGTCCAGTGGTTGTTCTTACTGCCTGATCCATTCTCCGGGGGACATCGCAAGTGCAGAGTCAGTGTCCATCCAGACCTGGGGTAGCAGAGGGAGCGGGATACTTCGCCGTTCCCGGTGCGTACCTTCATACGGTGCTGCA
>JASHUR010000222.1 GCA_030039895.1 Acidobacteriaceae bacterium
GTGCGCGTGGAGGCAGAGTCTCCTTCTACCGTCATCCGCATTCAGCCCCACGCAGTGTGACATGGAGACCGGCACGGAATGAACGCATGCAAGGACGCCGCCATTGAAGATTGATTTCCGCCCCATCATTCTTGCCGGTGGCAGTGGAACGCGCTTTTGGCCGCGGAGCCGCAAGGCGCGGGCGAAACAAGTGCTCGCGCTCGACGGCGAGCGAACCATGATCCAGCGCACTGTGGACCGGCTTGCTCCACTCGCTCCGCCGCGCGACATCTGGGTGATCACCAATGATCTTCTGGCGGGAGCCATATGCGGCCAGCTTGATTGTGTTCCTGCCGACCAGATTATCTGCGAACCGGTGGCGCGCAACACCGCGCCCGCCGCGGGCCTAGCCGCGTTTCTTGTTGAACGCGACGCGCCCTATGCAGTGCTTGGCATGTTCCCGGCCGATCACGTCATTAAGAACGAGCCCGCATTCCTCTCGATTGTTGAGCAGGCAGCAGCCATCGCCGCCGAGGGGGAAAACATGGTGGTGCTGGGCGTAAAGGCCACGCGGGCCGAAACCGGATACGGCTACATTGAGACCGGGGAAGCGGCGCCGAATGGAGCAGTGCGGGTGCGCCGCTTTACGGAGAAGCCGAACCGCGAGCGCGCCGAGGAGTTTTTGGCGGCCGGCAATTTCTGCTGGAACAGCGGCATCTTTATCTGGTCAGCGCACACGCTGGCCAATGCCATGCGCGAGCATTTGCCGGAGACGGCGCCGCACCTTGAGGCCATTGCCGCAGCATGGGGAACGCCTGACTTCCAGCATGTTTTCGCGGACCTCTACCCGCTGTGCGAAAACATCAGCGTCGACTACGCTATCCTTGAGCCGCGCTCTGCCAAAGGCGAGCACCGCTCCAATCTTTATTGCCTGCCTGCGGATTTCGGCTGGAACGACCTGGGTTCGTGGGCCGCACTCTATGAGCACCAGCTCGATGCGCGCAGGAACTGTGACCCACACGACAACGTTACCGAGTGTCCTGGAGCGACGGCCATCGACGCGCATGGCAACTATGTCTACAGCCCCGGGAAGTTCGTCGCGCTGGTCGGCGTGCACGACCTTGTGGTGGTTGAGACCGACGATGCCCTTCTGATCACCACGCGCGACAGGTCGCAGGACGTGGGCAAGGTTGTAAAAGAACTCGACGCCGCCGGGCGCAAAGAACTTATCTGAGAAAGAGTCCGAATGTCATTGAAGACCCCTGTTCATTTTGGAACTGATGGCTGGCGCGGCCTGATTGCAGATGACTTCACCTTTGAGAACGTTCGCAAGGCCGCTGCCGCCATCGCCAACTATTTGCACAACACGACGAATCCGCAGGAAGCGCCCGCAAAGGGCGTGTGTATCGGCTACGATACCCGCTTCGCTTCCGACCGCTTCGCACGTGCTGTCGGGGAGGTTCTGGCCGCGTCCGGAATCCCGGTCAAGCTGGCGAAGGGCATAACGCCTACACCTGCGCTCTCATTTGGGGTACGCGAACATGGAGCAGCGGGCGGCGTGATGATTACGTCGAGCCACAATCCCTACCAATGGAACGGCGTGAAATTCAAGGCGTTCTATGGAGGCTCGGGCAAACCTTCCATTATGGCAGCGATTGAAACCTACCTTGATCAACCGCTGGCGCAGGCCGCCAAACCGGCCGAGATCGTTGAGGTTGATTTTCTTCCCAGCTATATCGACGCCATCCGGCGCTTCGCCGACCTCGATCTGATTGCGAAATCCAATCTCAAGTTCGCCATCGACTGCATGTATGGGGCGGGCAGCGGCATTCTGGCCGGGATATTCCGAAGCATCGGCGTCGATTATGTTGAGATTCGCGCGAACCATGATCCGCTGTTTCCGGGAATCAATCCCGAGCCGATCGAACCGCATGTGCGGGCGCTGGAAGAAGCGGTTGTGGCGCATCACTGCCATGCCGGTCTGGTCACGGACGGGGACGCAGACCGCATTGGCGCTGCGGATGAGCACGGCAATTTTGTCGATCCTCACAAAATTTACGCCGTGCTGCTTGAATGGCTGCTGACCCGTAAAAAGTGGCCCGGCGATGTGACCCGCGCCTTCAACACCACGAGCATGCTCGACCGCATCTGCGCACGTTACGGCCGTACGCTCCACGAGCACGGCATCGGCTTCAAATTCGTGTGCGATCTGATGCTGGAAAAGGAAATTCTCATCGGCGGAGAAGAGTCGGGGGGCATCGGTATTGCGCGGCATCTTCCTGAACGCGATGGTCTGCTGAATGCCTTGCTTATTGCCAATGTGATGGCTGAAGAAAGAAAAACGCTTGGTCAACTCGTCCAGCAATTGCAGGACACCTATGGCGAGCACCAGTACGGACGCATTGATCTGCACATCAGTGACAAGCTCAAGAACGCGGCCATTGCCCGTGCGAAGGCGGGCGTGAAGGAATTTGCCGGAATGCCGGTCGAGCATGTGGAGACCCTCGACGGCATTAAATTCTTTCTCGACAATCCTGAGGCAAAGAGCAAGCCGAACGCCGCAAAGACATGGCTGCTGCTGCGCGCTTCCGGGACAGAGCCGCTGCTGCGTATCTATTCTGAGTCATGCTCGAAGGAATCGGTCGCGAAGCTGCTTGAGGCTGCGCGCCAGTTCGCGCTTACGGCATTTTCTGAGTA
>JASHUR010000223.1 GCA_030039895.1 Acidobacteriaceae bacterium
GCAAGCACCACCGGCACAATGACAAAGGCCACCGGATCCCAGGGCCTGACGCCAAAGAGGAAGCTGGCGATGAACCTCGATAATCCGAAGGCTGCACCCAGTCCGACCACCACGCCGATCAGGGTCAGTCTCATGCCCTGGCGAACCACTAAGTTCCGGACCGAAGACGGGTCAGCGCCCAGCGCCATGCGGATTCCCATCTCCTGCGCACGCTGTGCAACGGAATAAGCCATCAATCCGTAGATTCCGATGGCGGCAAGAACAAGCGCCATCACGCCGAAGATCGTCAGCAGGAGCATGTTGAAGGTCTGCCGTGCAGTCGAGCGGCCGTCCACTTCCTCCATCGTGCGAACGTCGCCCACCGGAAACCCGCCGCTAGCCTCGCGGAGCTGCTTCGTCACCGCGCCGATCCAGGCGTGGGGGTCGCCACGGGTGCGCACCGCCCACCGTCCCGGCGCAGTCTTCATGATGATGGCAGTCATGGCGTCCGGCACCTGGGCCACCGGCACAAAGATCATGGGTCCCGGCGGCTTATTCAGTCCGCTTGCATGCGTGTTGGCAACTACGCCTACAATGACGCGCGCCGGATCCGGGATTCCATCTTCCTTTCCGATCACGATCTGCTGGCCAAGAGGATCCTGCTTCGCCCAGAACTGTCGCGCTGCCGCCTCATTAACGATGGCGACCGGTGTCGCGCCGGCACCGTCGTCCCGCGTGAAAAGTCTCCCGCGCAGCAGTGGAATTCGGAACAGATCGAAGTAGCCCGGCGAAATGTCCGTCCAGCCCGCGCTGGGCATGTCTTTGTCGTCGGGCTGGGGTTTTCCCACGATCGTAAAGGGCAGCCCAAACTCTGCATCGATAGGCAGGCAGCAGGTGAAGGCCGAATTCTCGACGCCGGGAATTGCATTCAGGCGATCGCGCCCCGCGCGCACCAGTTGTGCGACGCCCGCCGTCTTGTCAAAGCGGCCGCCCTCCACAGACATCTCCATGGTCAGCACGTCATGCGCATCGAATCCCGGATTGACTCCGCGCAGGACGATAAAACTGCGGATTAGCAGCGCCGCGCCGATCAGCAGCACTACGGCCAGCGAAACCTCGCTCACCACCAGCAGCGAACGCGCCTGACCCTGCCGGAATCCGGTTCCCACGCGGCTGCCGCTTTCTTTCAAGGCGAGATTCAAATCCGCTTTTGACGCTGTCAGTGCCGGGAATAATCCGAAAACGATCCCTGTCAGCAGAGAGACGCCCAGGGTAAACCCGAGCACACGCCAGTCCACACCCACGCCCGCGCCGTTGTCGCCGATGCGCGGCAAACCCGCAGGGCTCGCAGCCAGCAGAGCCCTTACGCCCGCACACCCCAGCGCCAGACCCGCCGCGCCGCCGGCGACAGACAGCATCACGCTTTCCGTCAGCAGTTGCCGCACAATGCGCAGCCTCCGTGCTCCCAGGGCGGAGCGAATCGCAAACTCGCGCCTGCGTCCTGTGGCCCGTGCCAGAAGCAGGTTGGCGACGTTTGCGCACGCAATCAGCAGTACCATCCCCACCGCGCCAAGCAATATCAGCAGCGACGGACGCACGTCGCCCACGATCGAGTCACGCAGCGGCTCGACCGCAAAACCGAGCTGCGTCCAGGTACCGGGATACAGGTGGTGAAACTCGGCCGCAGCCAGCTTCATCTGCGCATCGGCCTGAGCCAGCGTCACACCGGGCCGCAACATTCCCGCCACCGCAAAGTAGTGTCCCTGGTCGGTGCTGTTGGGATCGAACTGAAACGGCACCCAAAGATCCGCAGCCGGGTCGGAGACAAAATTCCTTCCCAGCACGCCCACGATGGTGTACGCCTCGTTGTTCAGGGAAAGCGTCCTGCCCACAACCTCTGGGTTGCCGCCGAACCGGCGCTGCCACAGTCCATAGCTGAGAACCACCACGTGGCCGCCGTGCGGAGAGTCCTCCTGCTGTGTGAACGTCCGTCCCAGCCGCACAGGCGCTCCGAAAACCCGGAAATATCCCTCCGAAACATGCAGTCCTGGCACCTGCTCAGGCCGTTGCCCGGTCAGGTTGAATCCCGGTCCGCCCAGGTCGTAGGCTCCCACATCCTCAAAAATTCTGGTCTGCTTCTGGTAAAGATGAAAGTTGGGCACCGAGGCGTAAGGGACTTCCCCATCCGGCGTGGTCAGCATCAACGCCACAAGCCGGTCCGCATGGGGGTATCCGAGCGGTTTCAGCAAAACCGCGTTCACCACCGAAAAGATCGCGGTGTTGGCTCCAATCCCCAGAGCCAGTGCGGAGACCGCAGCGATGGTAAAGCCCGGGCTCTTGACGAAGAGACGCAGCGCAAGTCGCAGGTCATTCCAGAAGTCCGACATCCCGCACCTACTTATATATTTCTTCAGAGCCGCAGCTTCTGCCGTTCAATATAACCCCTCGGCACATGAGCATGTCATGGGCCGAGTGCTGGGTGCCCCGCATCTCGAAGAGATGTGGGAAAAGTAACCCAGAACCCGCTGATCTCACCAACCTCCTGCCTCGCTTGAACGAGGCGCGGTGGAAGCATAGCAATCGGGGCCCCCAACGCGCGGTCCATGCGTGTTGGGGTGATCTTTAGCCCTGTGAAAAGGATCGCGCCATCAGTCGTGCACCTTGTTCGCGCGCCCCAAATGTCCTTCGCCGAAATTCCAACGACCGCACTCCCGCAAAAGACACTGGCTGCCTCTTCATCTGTGTCCCCCATTTCCATTCCTCTTTACTTAAGGACCAACCCCCGCGAAATCCCCTTGACAACCGTTTGCTTAAACGTTTAAGTACATCCTGCAATCGCTACCACGATATTTCCGCTCTCCAGTGAAGGCCCTCGGAATGAATCTCCTCCAGCCTGTTAAGAAATTCCCGGCCACACCCGCAGTCCTCCTAGTCGCGCTCTTCCTCCTGCTTCCGTTAGCGATCTCCGCACAAGTCGCACCCTCCGCAACCTCTTCGCTGACCGGCACCGTCAACAACTCCTCCGGCCACCCCATATCTTCAACCACCGTCCGCATCAAGGGCCCCGCTGCGCGATCCACAAAAACCACCGCACGGGGCAGCTTCCATTTCTCGAACCTCCCTCCGGGCCGCTACTTGCTCACCGTCCGCATTCCCGGGCGCACTCCCACGCCATCCATTTCCATCGATGTCCCCGCCCCCGCGCTCGTCCTCACTCTTTCACCGCAGAACACCCTCGCCGTCACCGCCATCCCCGCGCCCGGCTCACCCGCCAACGCTGCCAGCGGAGGCGAACATCTCTCCAGCAAGTCCGTCAGCGAACTCCCGCTTAACGGACGCGACTTCAGCACGCTGCTCCTGCTCGCCGCCGGAACCATGACCGACGTTAATGGCGCAACCAACTTCACCCAACAGTTTGCCGTCAACGGCCAGCGCGGCGTCGAAGCCGTCTTTGCCCTCGACGGGGCCGACATCAGCGATCCCGAGATGGGCGGAGCCGCCTTCAGCAACTTCAACGTCGACGCCATCCAGTCCATCCAGTCCAGCTCCGGCTGGATGCCCGCCGAGATCGGCCGCGGCGCATCCGGATTCACCAACATCATCACGCGTTCCGGACGCGACGGCTTCCACGGCTCCTTCTTTGAATTCATCCGTAACTCCGCCCTCGACGCGCGCAACTACTTCGACCATCCCTCCATCGCCGAGCCCGGCCGCATCCCGCCCTTCCATCGCAACGAGTTCGGATTCACCAACGGCGGCCCCGTCCGGCTGCCTCATATCTACGATGGCCGCGGCAAAACCTTCTACTTCGGCGAATACCAGGGCTTCCGCCAGGTCCTCGGAACCACGCAGGTCCTGCCCGTTCCCACCATGGCCGAGCGCGCCGGATACGACACCGTCACCTACTCCGACGGCAGCACGGACACCCTCATCATCCCCGTCAATCCGCAGATCGCCGCCATCCTCGCGCGCTATCCCAAACCCAACGACCCCACCGGGGCCTTCGGAGCCCGCACCTACGCCGCGCCATCCAACGTCATCACCAACGCCGATCAGTTCTCCATCCGCCTCGACCAGCAACTCGGCGAAAAAGGCCAGTTCTTCGGGCGCTACACCTACGACAACATGACCGGCCCCACCACCAACCCTGACCAGACCCTCATCGACCCATCCTTCGGCGTACAGTTCCTCGACCGTCAGCGCAACGTCGCCTTCACCTACACGCGCACCGTCTCACCGCGCTTCCTCTGGTCAAGCTCATTCAGCATCACGCGCACCACGCCGTCCTTCAACACGCCCAACCACACTGACCCCGCGCTTAAATTCGTCGACGGCCTCTACGAAGGCTTCGACATCCCCGCCGGCTCCGTCATGTCCGCCTTCGGAAACCTCTTCCAGCTTCAGCAGAACTTCTCCTGGACCGGCAACAACCACAACTTCAAGTTCGGCGGAGAAGTCCGCCTCAACCGCGACACCACCTACTTCGGCATCAGCCCCAACGGCGAATACGACTTCGGAGGCGGCACCGTCTATTCGCCCATCTTCATTCCATCGCAAAGCGGCGACCACAACATCCAGC
>JASHUR010000224.1 GCA_030039895.1 Acidobacteriaceae bacterium
ACAAAAGTCGCTAAAGAGGCAATGTTCACAATGCGCCCATACTTCCGCTTCACCATGCCTCGCCCGAAGATCTGGCATGCCCGCAGCACGCCGGTCAGGTTGGTGTCCAGAATCCGCTGCCAGTCTTCTTCCGCGCAGTCCAGTGTGGGTATCCGCATCGTCGTACCCGCCGCGTTTACCAGAATATCGACATGCCCAAAGCTGCTGCACACATCTTCATGCAACGCCTCTACTGAAGCGCGGTCGCATACGTCCACTGTGCGGCGCAGGGACCGGCGGCCCATCGTCTCAACCGCATCGGCCAGCGCGTTCACCTCCGGCAACCGGCGCCCTGTGGCCACAGTATTCGCACCAGCTGCAGCCAGACCCAGCGCAATGGATTTTCCCAGCCCGGAAGTGCCGCCGATCACCACTGCGCACCGGCCGGTCAAGTCGAACTTATGGTTACTCAATCGCTTTACCTTCAGAAAACAGACGTACCCAAGATACAGGAGGCGACGAAAAAATGTCCCCCCGGCTTTATGCCGATGCGACCCGCAGGTCGGCCGTCACAGCTGCATGCGCAGGCGCCAGCGCGTCAGCATGGTAGAGACCGCCAGGATGAACAACGTAAAGATCACGGACTTGACCACGCCCGGCCAGCCGAATGCGAAGTGCGTCTCAAAATATAGTGCGCCCGTCGCGCCAATAAAGAACGCATAGAAGTCCGGCAACAAATAGGTAAGCAGCGTATTCGATCCTGCCGAGCGCACTGGCAATGTCCAGCCTGTCTGCTTCTTCACGTCGCAAATCCAGTAGAGCAGCGTAAAGCACAGCACAGCCGCGCCAACGCTGTACAGGCACCACGTCGGCGTGGCGCGAATCTTTGAGATGCCGAGAGGCGTCAGCAGCCAGCCCGCAATCAGCACTGGAATTGCAAACACAACCGCCAGTTGCATCCGCTGCTTCGCCGTGCGCCAGCGATGCTCCCCAAGGAAGATCGCCGATGTGACCACGCCTGCCATTGTCATGCAGGCCCATGATCCGTTACTCAAAGGCCAGAAATACAGCGGCAGCTTATTGGGAAAGTTCAGCCAGTGCAGCGTGGCCACCGCACACAGCGTCACCAGCCCCACAAACCACACCAGGGGCGCCCAGAGCCAGCGGCGCGTCGAGATGTAGAGGATCGCGACTGACAGATATGTGTACCCAATCAGCCCCAGAATCTCCGGATACTTGCCGTCAATCCAGGCCACATGCCCCGCCGGGGTCAGCCGCCGGAAGATGGCGTACACAAACACCAGCAGCAGCAGCCCGACAACGCGCAGGCTCTTGAAGAGTGTGCGAAAACGCTTCGACTTAGGGTAGGAATTCCAATAGAGCACGCCGCCCAGCAGCCCCAGCAGCCCCCACATGCTTCCGCTCAGGCCGGTGTGCGCGCTGTCCACCTTGTCGGCGTTGGCCAGGATCAACCCCAAAACAATCAGGCTGGCCGAGCGCAGCAGTACATGCCGCCACACCGCCAGCATCGACGGGTTCTTCTTGAGCCGCGCCCGTATCGCAATCGGAATGGCCAGCCCAATAATGAACAGGAAGAACGGATAGACCATATCGACGTAGGTCATCACGTTCCAGTCGCGATGCGCATGATAGGTCCACCACGGCAGGCCGCGCACGCCGGCCAGTTCGTTCACAAAGATCATCACCGCCATGGTCAGGCCGCGAAAAACATCAATCGACGCGATGCGCGTCGGTGCGCTCTGGCTTACTTCAGCAATGGAGACCCCTGAACCTTCGGCCATCATTGCGCTCCCGCCTTTGCGCTGTTCGCATCTCCACTGTCCGGCTGGTGGAATAGCGTGGCGTCAATCGTAGACAGCAGCACGCCGGTCGGATCGCCGGAGTACTCCCAGAACATGATCCCGCCCAGTTTGTGGTCGACCGCATACTGGGCCTTCAGCGCCATCGACTCCGGATCGTCATAGGAGACAAAAATCTTTGTCTCCGCGTTGTACAGGTACGGCACCTTGGATATCGGGTCCCAGTAGCGCACATACCCATTGTCCGGCGTCATTGGATTGATCATCGTGCTGACAATGTTTCCATACCTCGCGAACGCGCCCCGAACCGGCTTGCCCGGCTGGAAAAGACCATGGTTCACATCCGGTACATCGCCCCACTCATGCCCATAAAACGGCACGCCCAGCACAATCTTGTTCGCAGGCACCCCCGCCGCTTCATATTCAAGTACAGACGCATTTGCGGATACCGGCTTCGTATCATTCGGATTGGTGTACAGAGGCGCATTGAATCCGGTGATGGAATTGCCATCCGGCTCATGGTAGTCATATGACATCAGGTTGACCGTATCGACGTACTTCTGCACCTTGTCCATCTCGGTATGTGTCAAAAAGTCTGTCTCTCCACCTGTCGCAATCGAAAGATACAACCGGCGGTGCAGCTTCTTCTCCTCCTGGTTGAAGCGTTCCCGCAGCTCCCGCAGGACGGCTGTGTAGTTCTTTGTATCTTCTGGCCGATAGTGATTGGTTGCTCCCGGCAACGCCGGATACTCCCAGTCAATGTCCAGTCCGTCAAGGTCATACTTCTCGATAAAGGCAATCACGCTGTCAATAAAAACCTTGCGGCTATGCTCGGTCAGCGCCATGTCAGAGAAGTTGCCCGACCACAGCCATCCGCCCACTGAAACCAGTATCTTCAGCGATGGGTTTTCCTTCTTGAGCGCATTCAGCGTTGCGAAATTTGCCGCGTCGTTCGGGAACCCCTCCACGATCTTGCCGTCCTGGATGTTCGCGAAGGCATAGTTGATCCGCGTCAGCTTCTGTACGGCAATGTCTCCCGGCTGCAGCAGAGTTTGCTGCGGAAACACGTATGCAATCACCTGAGGCTGTTCGCGCCCGGCGGTTGCGGCGAATACCGCGGAGGCACAACCGAGCAACATCACACACGTCAATGCCAGCCACACGCGACGGACCAGCTGCCATTCAGTGGAGCTTGACTTAAAACGTTTTTTACAAGGAGAATTCGACCTGCTGGTGTCCCGGCTCATGTATCGTTGATACCAGTTTTGACCCGGCTTCCGCAAAGATTTCTTTCACGGGCCAATCCATGCGGGCGCCGTTCCGGATGGTTTATCATCCTCGCAAATTCTTCTGGGCGGAGAAAAAGTGATCCAAAGTATCCGTACGCAGCTTGCCGCACTTCTCGCAATCGTTTTTCTTGCTCCTTTCTCTTTCGCGCAGCTCCACGTGCTCGTCGACCAGGTCGGTTACGACACCACTGCTCCCAAACTGGCGCTCATTCAGGGCACAGCCCAGGACCACCCCGCGCAGTTCACGCTCGTCGATGCATCGACCGGCAAAGTCGTCTTTACCGGCACGCCCAAACCCGCAGGCAGTGTTTACGACTGGGATGTCCCGCACGGCAACGTCTATTGGACCGCCGACTTCTCCGCATTCAACCAGCCAGGCCACTACGCCCTTGACACGCGCGATGCAAACGGCGAGGCCCACTCCTGCGCCTTCCAGATTGAGAGTGACCTGCTCGAACGCACCACGCTCTCCAACGTCGTCTACTACTTCAAAGGCCAGCGCGCCAGCGGCCAGATGGATAAGGCCGACCGCCATCTCAAGATCCCCAATAAGCCCGGCTATGTGGATGTTCACGGAG
>JASHUR010000225.1 GCA_030039895.1 Acidobacteriaceae bacterium
TGCCAGGGTGTCCACTTCGCCGCCGCGGCTCTCCATCAGGTCGCTCATGTTCAGCAGAACCATCGTGGGCAGCCCCAGCGCCAGCACCGGCGCGGCCAGCATCAACTGCCGGCGGAGGTGCAGGGAATCGAGCACCAGCAGCACGGCATCCGGCGCGGGCGTACCGGGCATATTGCCGTGGAGCACGTCAACAGCAACGCGCGCATCTTCTGAGTAAGAGTCCAGACTATGAATGCCGGGCAGATCAATCAATACCAGGTCGCTGCGCCCTACGCCGCTCATCCTGCCGAAATGCTGTTCCACCGTTACGCCGGGATAGTTGGCTACCTTCTGCCTCAGCCCGGTCAGCCGGTTGAAGAGCGTAGACTTGCCCGAGTTCGGCGGGCCGATCAAGGCCACCGTGTGGATCCTACTCGAGGTCCGCGGCGCGGACGGCATTGCCAGAACTGCAACGCCCGTGTCTGTGGAGCAGCAATCGCTCATCAGGAACCTTCCAGTTGCGGCCGCACGCGAATATGGCACGCAGTTTCACGGCGCAGAGCGATCTCAAAGCCATCAATCGAGTACACGGTAGGGTCGCCGGCCGGGGCGCGGCGAATCACGACAACGCATGCTTCTGGAACAAATCCCATATGCATCAGGTGATGTCCAACCTCGTCCGGCAGTTCAAGCGACTCAACCGTCGCCACCGTGCCTATGCTCAATTCGCTCAGTGCGCTCAAAATAATAAATTCCGATGAAATTCTGGACGAGAATCCGTACGAATCCCTGTCCAAATTCCCTGTATTTCCTCATCATAGCTCAACTACGACCAAATCGCTCCTAGTTCCGCGCATATATTACGATCAAATTACTCCGAGTTACGTGACAAATAATAAAACTGTTCGTTTCCGAACAGGGTTTGCCGGAAATGGACACTCAATGATCGTGGAAACAAAGCCAAGACGCTTGAATAGAACGGCTTAGAGGCAAATGTGAATGGGCTGCCCCGTGCATCTGGACAAGGGAGCAATCTCTCCCCGATGAGGTAGGGTCATGCTGAACGATCTTCGCTTCGCACTGCGGCAGTTGCGCAAGTCGCCGGGCTTTACGCTTACCGCCATTCTCACCCTCGCTCTCGGCATCGGCGCCACCACGGCCATCTTCACCCTCGTGTATGACGCAATGCTGCGCCCATTGCCCTTTGCGGGCTCCAACCGGCTGGTCACCATTGCCGAACAAGTTGCTGAGTGGCGCGACTTATACCCACAACTCCCCGTCAACGCTAACCATTTCACCTTCTGGCAGCAGCACAGCCACAGCTTCAAGTCGATGGCGGTCATGGATCAGTCCTCTATGCCGCTCGGCGCAAACGGGCATCCGCTGCAGATTGGGGTCATCCGCACCACTCCAGGATTCTTTTCCGTACTCGAAGTCCAACCCCGTCTCGGACGCGCATTCACCAGCGAAGAGGCCCAGCCCGGTCACGATCACGTTGCCATTCTTACCAGCAGTCTTTGGCATAACGCTTTCTCGGCCGACCCAAACATAGTTGGCAAAACCATCCAGCTCAACGGCTACCCTTACACCGTCATCGGCGTCATGTCGTCTTCGTTTCATATGCCGCCTGCTGAACTCCCTGGCTTCAGTGCCGGAGATAAGCAGGAACCCTTGGGTGCGCTCATACCTATGGCTTTCAGCAAAGATCAACTTGCCGAGGCCATGGGGGACTTTGACTATTTCGGCCTCGCGCGCCTCCGCCCCGGCGTCTCCGTCGCACAGGCCAACGCCGAGCTGAACGCCGAGCAGCACACTATCTCAGCCGGCCTTTCTGCCGAAGAGAAGGCAACGCTCAGCGCGACTCTTACGCCGTGGCAGCAAATTCTGGTCGGCAAGAACAAGACGCCGCTCATCGTTCTGCTGGTAGCGGTCGCAGGGCTCCTGCTGGTCGGCTGTGTCAATATAGCCAATCTTCTGGTCGCTCGCGCTGTAGGACAGAAGCAGCAACTAGCCGTAGCTGCCGCGCTCGGTGCCAGCCGCGCAGAAATGCTCAGTATGTCGATGCGGGAAACAGCGGTGCTCTCTCTGGCCGGTGGCGGCCTCGGCATCCTGCTCGCCGTCAATCTCGTGCCCATGATGCAGCGCTACCTGCCGCCTGTCCTCAACTTCCGTGGCCCGCTTCACCTGGACTGGGTAGGCGCATCCTGTGCGCTTCTTTTGGCGCTGTTGGCGACCTTGCTCGCCGGAGCAGCCCCAGCCTGGTTTGCCTCGCGCACCGCACCGCAGGAGGTCCTGCACAGCGAATCGAAATTGGCCAGTGAATCGCGCGGCAGCAAGCGCATTCGCCGCGTGCTCGTTGCCATCGAGGTAGCCATTAGCGTCGCTCTCGTGCTCATGACCGGCCTGCTGATCATGAGCATGGTCCGGCTCATGAGTGTCGATAGGGGATTCAACCCCGAACGCACCATGACAGCCATGGTGGATCTTCCGAGGGAGTCATACACAAACACACAGCAGCGGGCGCAGTTCTATAAGCAGGTTCTGGCGCAGCTGCGCAATCTGCCTGGCGTGGAATCCGCTTCTCTGGCCAGCGTCCTGCCTCTTGACGGAGATTATTGGGGAGACTCCGTCCGCCTTCCCGGCGACAATCGCCCCTATACCGACCTCCAGACTGAGCATTTCCGCTGGATCAGCCCCGATTACTTCGCATCCATTCACCTGCCTCTCATTGCTGGAAGGCCTCTGAACGAAAGCGACTGGGGCAGGAATGTCGCGGTCATCTCTGAGCGGACCGCAAAGACTCTCTGGCCCGGAAAAGACCCCATCGGGCAGCAGTTCCGTCGCGCGGGAAACCCAGACGAGAAGCCTTTCACCGTCGTTGGCGTGACGAAGAACGCACGCACCCTCACGTTGGCGAAGCCGGATCCGAT
>JASHUR010000226.1 GCA_030039895.1 Acidobacteriaceae bacterium
GCCGGAATGGACGCCCGCTATGAAGTCACCGGCCACTGACGATCCCCAGTATCCCCGCTCCAAAACGAAAGGGCGCCCGCAACCGCGAGCGCCCTTCTTTTCCATCGGTGAGCCCTAGATCGAGCTCATATTCAGCAGAAACTCCGCGTTGTTCCGCGTCTTGCCCAGCTTGTCCACCAGCAGTTCCATCGCTTCCACCGGAGACAGCGGGTTCAGCACCTTCCTGAGCACCCAGATGCGCTGCAGGTCTTCCTTCGGAATCAGCAGCTCCTCTTTGCGGGTGCCCGAGCGCTGGATATCGATCGCCGGGAACACGCGCTTGTCAACAAGCTTGCGGTCCAGAATGATCTCCATGTTGCCCGTGCCCTTGAACTCTTCAAAGATCACTTCGTCCATACGCGACCCCGTATCCACCAGCGCCGTCGCGATGATCGTCAGTGACCCGCCCTCTTCAATATTGCGCGCCGCGCCAAAAAACCGCTTCGGCCGCTGCAATGCATTCGAGTCCACGCCGCCCGAGAGCACCTTGCCCGACGGCGGCACAATCGTGTTGTAGGCCCGCGCCAGTCGTGTAATCGAGTCCAGCAGGATCACCACGTCGCGCTTGTGCTCCACCAGCCGCTTGGCCTTTTCAATCACCATCTCGGCCACCTGCACGTGCCGCGCCGCCGGCTCGTCAAATGTCGAGCTGATCACTTCGCCCTTCACTGACCGCTGCATGTCTGTTACTTCTTCCGGACGCTCATCAATCAGCAACACGATCAGCACAATCTCCGGATGGTTCGCCGTAATCGAATTCGCAATCGACTGCAGCAGCATCGTTTTGCCGGTGCGCGGCGGGGCCACAATCAGCCCGCGCTGTCCTTTTCCGATCGGCGTCAGCAGGTCCTGCACCCGGCCGCTGATGTTCTCCCGCACCGTCTCCATCTTCACCCGCTCCTGCGGATACAGCGGGGTCAGGTTGTCGAACAGGATCTTGTTCCGCGTCTCTTCCGGAGACTCGAAGTTGATCGCCTCGATCTTCACCAGCGCAAAATACTTCTCGCCCTCATGCGGAGGCCGCACATTGCCGCTGATCGTGTCACCCGTTTTCAGATCAAACTTGCGGATCTGCGACGGCGATACATAAATATCGTCCGGCCCGGGTAGATAGTTGTAATCCGGAGAGCGCAGAAAACCGTAGCCGTCGGGCAGAATCTCCAGCACGCCCTCTGCAAAAATGTGGCCCTCCTTCTCGCTCTGCGCCTGCAGAATCCGGAAGATCAGGTCTTGCTTGCGCATGCCGCTGGCACCCGCAATTTCAAGCGAGCGCGCAATGCGGCTCAGCTCGGTTATGTTCTTTTCTTTTAGTTCTGAGATTGTCATGCTTTACCTGCAATTACTGGATGGGAAGTCGTTCGGAAGGGATGAAACAGGAGTGGGGTTGGTAAGAAGTAAAAATTAGGAAGACGGGGAACAGCTCAGCTTAACAGAAGATGGGAAAAACAACCCGCGCGGCCGGACCGCGCCGCGCTTATGCAGCGCGACGGGTCTGAACGCGAGCAGTAGTCTCTACCGGCGCAACCGGGGCAGCCGGGTTGCTTTCACGGAACCGGATCAGCACATCGTTTGTCGTATCTTGCAAACGAGTATTTGGCTTGTGCAGCTTGCGAGTGGCCTTCGCAGCCAGTTGGCAAAGCTGATAACGATTCTTCACATGGGCAAGCGCCCCAAAAATCAATTCTGAACGCATAGGTATATCTCCTTGATTCTTTTGACTACTTCCTGGACGCTGCCTGGAATCCGAACACCAAAGCTTCCGAAGTGGCCAATTTTTCTGGTGTACAACATTAGACGCAGCAAACTTCATCACCGATCAATTCTTTTTCTTGACCGAAACTACTTTCTACTGTCTTAACTTTTCATTGCTATCCGCAACGATTCGCGTCTTCTGCGCTCGCGCGCACGGGCAGGCGAAGTAGATTAGCTGTGGATAGGAATTGAAGCTGGGTGTGCCGAGCTCAAAAAACCGACCAAAGCGACCTGAACTAAAATCCGGCAATTTTGAGCACGCCATAAACCCGGCACACCTAAAAATAAATGGGTTCGGCCCACCGGTCAACAATTTTTTCATAGAATTTCAACCGGTCACCTTCCAGTAACTGGAGAATGCCCAGATCGGGAAACTCTACTGTTTGCACTACTTAATCCTGTATCCCCTACAAAAGTCTGGAGTTAAATACAGAAAACCATAGCTCGCGCACCCCTGCTCAACCTCCACATCGCACGGGTCTAACTTCCCCAATTTCAAGTGCATGCGTATTTTGGTTCACCATCTGCTGGCAGACAAGTACGAACAAGCCCACTTCAGCACGAATCAATGCCTCAGCCACACTTCAGCTCGATAGCGCCCACCCTACCTCACTGCTTGAGCGTGGCCTCGATCAGGTCCCCTAGCTGCTGCGCGGAAAACTGGTTTCCCTCAAGATTCGCAACCACTCGCCCCTGACGGTCCAGCACCACCGTGTGCAGAGTGTGCGTAATCATCCCCATGCTTGTCCAGAAGTTCAGGTCGAACTCATGGCATACCTGCTTCACCTCAGGCAGCGGCCCCGTCAGGAAATGCCATCCGTTCGGATTCGCCTTCCACGTCGCCGCATACTCCCGCAGTACCGCCGGTGTGTCGTGCTCAGGATCGAACGACACGCTCAGCAACACCAGGTTCTTCCCCATCTCCGACGCGAACCGCCGCTGCACGTTCCCAAAGTTATTATTCAGCCGAAAGCAATAATCAGGCAGCGGGCACCGCGTATACATAAACGTCAGCGCCACCACTTTTCCTCTGAACTGCGACAGCCGCACCTGCCTGCCCATCTGGTCCGTCAGGCTGAAATCCGGAACCACATCGCCCGGCTGCAGCACCCTGCCCTCAGCCTTTGACGCGTTCAACTTCTCCAGCAGGCTCAGTCGCTCCGCTTCCTGCGCCTCCGCTTCCCCGTTCTCGAAAACATGCTGCCGAATGTCCTCCGCCCAGGAAGCATCTCGGCCGACCACCAGCGTAAAGTCCACCATCTCGCCTGTGTGCAGTTCCTCAAGAGCATGCACATCGCGTACCCGGAACGGCATCACCATCGCATCCATGAACCCCGGAATCTCCCGGATCGACGCCACAAACTCCCCGTGTTCTCGGTCAACGCTCACCACGATCCCGAAAACCGCGTACCGCCGCTCGCCGCCCTGCGGCGCACCTGCAATGGCGGCAGCCCAGCCTCCGGCAACACATGCCGCTACACACAACACGCCGATGCTTCGCCAGAAAGCCATGCGGGCCCTGCGCATCGCTCGCGCCCTCCGCTCGTGCACACCCAACGCCGATTCTACCGGGCGCTCAACGCAAATGCTTCGGCACTCACTGCGGCCGCGCCACACTTGATTCTCACCCTTATCTGCAATAGCGCTCAAAAACACCAACGCCGGACCATTTGACCGGCCCGGCGTCCGTTTCGTATTAATACCTCTCTATCAAAACACTGAGTATTCCAGGCCGATCGTAAATCCATTCGGTGTCAGCCCATTGTTCGGCTGTGCTGGGATATTCGGCGCCGACGGCAATATCTGGTACTCGTATCCCGCGCGTATCCGGAACCTGCGTCTCAATCGGTAATCCACGAATCCTCCCGGCGCATAAGCAAAGTAGCTCCCGCTGCCGATAGAACCCGGAAACGTGATCCACACTCCGCCAACCAGAAACTTCGCGTCGAAATCAAACCGCCCCCATTTGTACAGCCGATACTTGGCGCCGATCAAATAATCGTTCTGGGTTTCGCCTATGTCCCCGCTGTTGCCGAAGTGCAGCCAGCGCGCTTCGCCGATCGCCCCGATCTTTGACGTCACATTCAGGTCGACTGTAGCTCCCAGGCCGTTTAGCCTCGCCGAACCATAATCAGGATGGAAGTTTGAGTATTCACCGCCTACCCACAGTGTCGACTCGCCTCCGTTTACAGATGGCACCACCTGCGAATATGCCGCGGCGGCAGTGAATAAAAGACTAAAAATAAAAAGCTGCTTGATCGCTTTGGTCACGGCGTTTAATTTCTCCGGCTTTAAGATGCTTCCTCTCTTCACGTACAGAGCACCAAGGACTCAATGCCTTTTCCTTTACATTCCCTCAATCCCCCCTTGGCCCGGCATCTCGCTTCGTTGAGGGCCGGGCCTCAGGGTCATTACGATTGCGGCGGGTTCGTGTTCTCCGGTGGCGGGTTTGACGTACCCTGTGTTGGCCCCACATTTGTCTCTGTCGGCGGCGGATTCGACGTGCCCTGTGCCGGGCCTTGTGTCGATCCCTGATTCGGTTCCGGATTCGCGCCTGTCGGTGTAGCCGACGGAGTCTGCCCCTGCCCGGCCGGAGTGCTCGTCGGCGCAGGCTGCGCAGGCGGCTGATACGGCTGCAGCCGGTAAAAGATCGGCGTCACCTGGAACGGCATCTTGTCGCCCGGATTCAACGGCTGCGCCGGCCTTGGATGCAGTTGATACACCTTGTCATCCCACGGATCGATCCGCAGATGGCTGTTCAGCGGCAGTGCGGCAATCTGCGTCAGGTCGTTCTGATTCAGCTTCGGCGCGCCACGCGTCAACCCTGAGAGCCAGGGTGTCCCGTCCGGACGAAGCAGTGAATCGCCGAGCCGCGGCGTCAGCAGCGCCGTCAGCGCCTTCTGCCGCGCAGCCAGTTGCTCAAAGTACAGGCCCACTTCGCCTGACTTGCTCGCATACACTGAGGCGTTGAACAACTCCACCGCCTTCTTCGCCGCGGCCTCGTTATCCGCAATCGTGTGGCGCATATTGATCTGCTGGAACGTGGCCGAATCCGGGAACAGCAACCGGTCGTTGAATGCGTAGCGCGTGTCGATGTGGTGTCCCAGCACAATCTGCGCCAGTTGGAAGCTCAGCACCGCCGCAAGGTCCGCTTCCGTCGGCAAAGTATCGATCAGACCCTTGCTCACAAGGATCGTATTGCCCACCGCCAGCGACTCCAGCGGGGCCGTCAGCAGCACCCGGCAATGAATATCGTCCGGCAGGTTCAGTTTGCTGCCGATAATGATGTTGTTGGTGACCGTCTCCAGCACCTTGTCAAAATCGCTCGGCGGAGCCAGCAGTCCGGCCTGCGTCAGCCGGTCCAGCACGTTGTCCTGGGCCTGAGTCACCCACTGCCGCTGTGCCTCCAGCGGGCTTACGTCCTGCGCCTGGGCGCTCTGGTCCTCCGCATTCTCCACCTGGATTGACTCGTTCGTCGACTCTGTCTGCGGCAGCTTCAGCGAGTAGCCCCAGAAGTACGTTTGCGCCCGGAAACCCTGCGCGTGCCGGTCGACGCTCTCGTGCGTCTCTTCTACATAAATCGCCGTCGGCAGCCATTCCCCGGGCTGGATGTTCGTCCGCCAGCTGTCAAAGTGGAAGTAACGGCTGATTTCGTCGCTCTTATTCCCCGTGAACGTTCCGTTGAAGCGGACGATGTGGCCCTCCGGGTCCTGGATCCAGATGCGCCCGAAGAACCTCCCATAACCCTTCACCGTCGGCTTCGGCTGCACGTCGAACACCGCGGTCCGAATCGAGCCCAGGAACTCGTACCGCACAAAGGAAAAGTTGTAGTGCTGCTGGTCGAAGCCGGACGGGTCCAGGAACATCATGTCCATGAATCCCGTCTGCGAATAGCTCATGCGAAAGGTCTTCGTCAAATCGCGAAGATACTTCGTCGTTCCGCTGAAGAACCCGTGATGCGCCGAGTGCGCGCTGTAGTTTTCCGCCGAGAACGCCCGGCCGAAGTCTACCCGCGCAATGCTGTACTCATCGCTCACCGGCACCGAGTAGAGCACAGGATCAGGACGCATGTTCTGGATGTACGTCTGCACCACCGGCGTGCTCTTGCGTATCAGCTGGATCGTCTGGTGCTCCTGCTCAATCGCCCTCTGGATCAGGGCGGACTGCGCTGGTGTGAGTGGAATTCTGTTGATTTCGTAGCGATGCTTCTTGGCGTGGGCGGCGCTTACGCTCAGCAGGGCCCCCAAAACAAGGACCCCAAACTTGCGGAATGACATGTTCCGACTCCTCAAACGACTGCAAATTTTACAAACTTCGCACTACAATGCTGCAAAACGCGATACTCGAATACTCTACGCCAACTGGAAGGACACCCGAATCACTGTTACTTCGTCAATCGGGCGGCCATCGCGCGTCGCCGGTTTGAACTCAATCCGGCGCGCCGCTTGCTGCGCCAGTTGATCGAGCCCATATCCCAGCCCGCTTACCACACGCAGTACCTGTACCTGTCCCGAGGCGGTGAACCGCACCTGCAGCGTCACATCGCCTTGGATCTTCAGCTTCCGGGCCTCTGCCGTATAACCCGGAATCGGCTTGCTCAAAATCTTGAGAGGAGTCGAATTAACAGCCACTTGTCTGTGAACTGCGGGCGCTGCTTGGCCAAAGCCCGTCCCGCCAAAACCGCTCTGCGCTATGCGGCCCGTACCTCCGGGCCTGCCGCGTCCGCCAATCATCCCGTCGGAGAAGCCGGCTGACGCAACCGTGCCCCGCGTGTCGCGACCGCCCGGCACCCCGTTCGCCACTCCTGAGCCGAAATCCACGCCATGCACTGAACCTCGCCGTGCAGCTCCCGCGCCCGGCGCACCATTTCCCGGTGACCCGGCAAACGAGCCTACCGCTGCAATCGTCGCCGGACGGTTCGCATTCGGATTCGGCCTCACACCCTCAGGATCGCCGAACCCGCCCGTGCGCATCGTTGGGCGCTGCCGGTTATTGGCTACCATCGTCGGATGCGGGCTGCTGAACAGGCCCACCTTCGGCTGCGGCGGAGGCGTCACCCGTAACGGCGGCGCAGGCGCAATCTTGGGCGCTTCTTCGTGGACCCGGATCTCTGCCATCTTCGGCGGAGCCACCACCGGCGTCGGCTTGGGCATCACAATCTTCGGCCGCTCAAGCTTGGGCGGCGGCGCATACACACGCACCCGCGGCGGAACCGGCGGCGGTGTCGGCTTCGGCTGTTCGGTCGGAAAAATCAGAATCGATGTCTCTTGCCGCTTCTTGATCTGATGCACCCCTGCAAGGCTCAACAAAACAATCAGCCCTATGACAAAGGCGTTCACGCAAAGGCTCGCTCCAAATGACCCGAATCGGCTCTTCTCGTCGGGCAGCAGCCCAAAATTCGCGCGGTTCAACAGATCTTTGTTCTCCATAATTCCCTGGTGCTCAACGCACATCTCGGTTGTGGGTCGTATAGGCCCGGCTTCCCGGAATTTCCCCGGTTGCTTCGTTCAAATGGACGAGGACGTGCAAGCTATTGCGTAGCATCTGTCATTCCACATCGCTCGATGTGGACCAGGAATATCTCTGCTTTTTCTAATCAAGCAGAAATCTCACAGACCTTCGCTCACTTTTCCTTGCTGGTTCCCGCCCAAATACGCACAAAACACCGAACAACGCGTCTACGCCCGAACTTGCCGCGAAATTACCGGCCTCAGACCCGCCTCTCCGGGAGGTGCGACTTTGAAGAATAGACTCTGGGGAGTATTGCAAAACCCGTCCCTATTGTACCGGGAGTGTGCCAAATGCGTAAGCTTTACCTTTTTTTATTTCCATTCAGGTAATTTTTTCCCTTAATAGTCCTCTTCAAAATCCTCGCTCCACCTTCATTTACCATCACTTATCCACCGCTTCCAGCGGCATTTGCCTGCCTGGATTCAACAACCTCCTCAGCGCAATGACAAAATAAGAGAAGCAGAAGACTCCCAACCCGTCCCATAACTCAAAACCGGCTTTTTCAAAGGAGAACCCTCTTGCGCATCCTCGTTACCGGCGGCGCCGGCTATATCGGTGGCACCGTCGCCCATCTCCTGCTTGAAAAAGGTCATCAGGTTGTGGTCTACGACAACCTCTGCCACGGACATCGCTCCTTGCTCCCTCCGCAGGCTGAATTCATTGAGGGTGAGCTCGCTGACCGGCCCGCGCTCGAAAAGCTCATGCATACCGGAATAGACGGCGTAATGCACTTCGCCGCTCTCATCGAAGCTGGCGAAAGCATGAAAAAGCCGGAGATTTATTTCCGCAACAACAGCGCCTCCACGCTCAGCCTGCTTGAGGCCATGCTCGCCTCCGGAGTCAACCGCCTCGTCTTTTCCTCGACCGCCGCCGTCTACGGCGAGCCCGAATCCACCCCCATTCGCGAAGACTCCCCGCTCCGCCCCACCAACGCCTACGGTGAATCCAAGCTTCTCGTCGAGCACATGCTCGCCTGGCTGAACCGCATCCACGGCCTCCGCTACGCCAGCCTTCGCTACTTCAACGTCGCCGGAGCCATCCCCGGACGCGGCGAAGCGCACGAGCCCGAATCTCACCTCATCCCTCTTATCCTCGACGTCGCACTCGGCCGCCGTCCCTCCATCAAAGTCTTCGGTCAGGACTACCCCACCAAGGACGGCACCTGTATCCGCGACTACATCCATGTCCACGATCTCGCCCGCGCACACCTGCTCGCATTCGAGGCCCTCAGCACACGCGACCGCCTCATTTACAACCTCGGCAATGGAATCGGCTTCACCGTACGCGAAGTCATCGAGTCCGCGCGCCGGGTCACCGGCCACCCCATCCCCGTCATCGACGAAGCGCGCCGCCCCGGCGATCCCGCCGTCCTCATCGCCAGCTCCGAAAAAATCGAACGCGAACTCGGCTGGAAACCCGAGTACGCCGACCTCGACTCCATTGTCGCCAGCGCCTGGCAGTGGCACCAGCAGCGCTACACAAAAACATCGGCATAACATCAACGGCGTCCTTGCTGCACTTGCTCCGGACGCCGCGATTCCTCTCTTTCCTGCCTGACATCTCCACAAAAATCACAGGGTGGAGATGCATTTCAACCTTTCGGTGGACGCAAACATCAGCACACACTGTCTAAAATTTCCGTGATTTGAATCACGCACATCCGCAGTGCGTGAATGAGGCGGCAATGACGCAAACAACAAAGGACGCAAACCGTTGAAGCTACCTGTGTGGCTGCGGCCCGTCCTCTTCATCCTCGTTCTGCTCGGAGCCTGGCAGCTTGCCGTCTACCTGCACCCGCACCAGTTGTTGCCCGGCCCCATCAAGACCGCACACGGCATCACCGACCTGGTGCATCACGGCCTCATCATCAAATACACCGTTGCATCGCTCTTCCGCGTCACCTGGGGATTCTTCCTCGCCGTTATCGTCGCCGTGCCTCTCGGCCTCATCATCGGCTGGTATCGCCGCGCAGAGCTTGCCTTCAACCCGATTCTCCAGATCCTGCGCCCCATCTCTCCGCTGGCCTGGATTCCGATTGCCATCCTCTGGTTCGGCGTCGGCGATCTCGCCGCTGTCTTTCTCATCTTCGTAGGTTGCTTCCTGCCTTTGCTTCTCACCGTCATCAACGCCGTGCAGAGCGTTCCCGCCGTCTACATCAACGCCGGACGCAACTTCGGCCTCGGCCCCGTAACCCTCATGCGCAGGGTCCTCTACCCGGCCATCGCTCCGCGCCTCATGACCGGCCTGCGCATCACACTCGGCCTCGCCTGGCTCGTCGTCGTCGCTGCGGAAATGATCGCCGTCAACTCCGGCCTCGGCTTTCTCATCATCGACGCGCGCAACGCCGGCAATCGCTATGATCTCGTCCTCGCAGGAATGGTCATCATCGGCGTCGTCGGCCTCCTGCTCGACAACGGCATTCGTTCCCTGGAACGCGCCAAAGCACTGCGCTGGGGATACGCGGAGAAATCCTGATGTCTACAAAGACCATGATCGAAACCAATACGCCCGCCTCGACCCTCCGCCACAAGCTGCGCATCGACGACGTCAACATGATCTTCACTCGCGACGGCAAAAGCCTGCCCGTCCTTGAGAACATCAATCTCGAAGTCTTCGACGGCGAATTCATCTGCCTGCTCGGGCCCTCTGGCTGCGGCAAGTCCACCCTCCTCAGCGCCATCGCCGGCTTCCTCAAGCCCACCAGTGGCGACATACTCATCGACGGCGAAATCGTCCGCGGCCCCGACCCTCGCCGCATCTTCGTCTTTCAGGAACGCGGCGTCTTCCCCTGGCTCACCGTCGAGGGCAACATCGGCTTCGGCCTCGGCAAGCTCCCGCGTGCTGAGCGCTCCCGGCGCATCGCGCACTACGTCAAAATGGTCGGCCTTGAAGGCTTTGAGAAGTCCTACCCGCACGAGCTCTCCGGCGGTATGAAGCAGCGCGTGGAAGTCGCCCGCGCCCTCGCCGTCAATCCTGACGTCATGTTCCTCGACGAGCCCTTCGGCGCGCTCGACTCCATCACCCGCATGATCATGCGCGGCGAGCTGCTCCGCATCTGGCAGGCCGAACGCAAAACCATCCTCTTCGTCACCCACGATATCGACGAAGCCGTCCAGCTCGCCGACCGCGTCGTCGTCATGAGCGCGCGCCCCGGCCGCATCCAGGAAATCGTTCCCATCGACATCGCTCATCCCCGCGACATCAGCTCGCCCCGCTACCTCGAACTGCGCGACGGCATCCTCAGTCAGATCGGACTGGCGCACAACCTATGAGCGCGCAGACACAGCCCCGCAAATGGGAGCGCTTCTTCTGGCCCGTGCTGGCCACTGCGTTCTTTCTCGCCTTCTGGCACTACGCAGTAGTCTGGACCGCCACCAAAATCTTCCCCTCGCCCATGGAAGTCGAACGCGGTTTCGTCGAACTCATCCACAAAGGCGTCCTCTATCTCGATATCGTCGACTCTCTTCGCCGCGTCGCCATCGGCTACCTCGCTGCCGTTGCCATCGGAGTCCCACTTGGCCTCTTGTTCGGCTGGTACCCCGCCATCAATCAGGTCGTCAATCCCGTCATTCAGATCCTGCGCCCCATCAGCCCCATCGCCTGGATCCCCGTCGCCATCATCTTCTTCGGCGTTGGCGACTATGCCGCCATCTTTCTCGTCTTCCTCGGCGCGTTCTTCCCCATCCTCGTCACCTGCGTCGATGGAGTCGCCAACGTCCCGCTCATCTACCGCCGCGCCGGAACGAATTTCGGACTTACTCCGCCGCAGGTTCTTGCTCGCGTCGTCTTCCCGGCCGCCTTGCCGTCAATCCTCGTTGGCCTGCGCATCGCGCTCGGCATCGGCTG
>JASHUR010000227.1 GCA_030039895.1 Acidobacteriaceae bacterium
TTTTTGCCGTCGTCCAGACGGACAGCCAGATTCAGCCCGCGTTGATAGGGGACGCTGAGGCCCACGGCCGCATCTTCGACGCCGGGGATGCGCTTCATGGCGGCGACGCTCTGCGCCATGAGCTGCTGGAAGGTGGCAGCGTTGTGGTAGCGGAAGTCATCGAGCGAGGCGCTGGCCGTCATGACGTTGTGCGAATCGAAGCCGGGCGGCAGCGTCTCAAGATGCACAAGCGTGCGGATGAGAAGACCGGACGCGGCGACAAGGACCACGGTGAGAGCGACTTCAGCGCTGATCAGGACAGAGCGCAGGCGGCGTGCGCCTCCGGCGACCGAGTGGCTGCTTTGAGCGATGGCGGTGCGGAGGTCGATGCGGCGCGCTGAGAGCGCGGGGAGGGCTCCAAAGAAAAGGCTGGTGAGCAGCGTGACTGCGACTGTGAAGACAAGAACGCGCGCGTCAAGCGTGAAGCCGCCGAGCGGGATCATATCCCCGGGAAGCAGATGCGTGAGCCCCTGAAGGATGGTATTGGCGAGCATGAGTCCGGCGACGGCTCCGAAGATCGCGAGCAGCAGGCTTTCGGTCCACAGTTGGCGGAGCAGGTCGAGGCGTGTGGCCCCGAGCGCGAGGCGCGTGGCCAGCTCAGGAGTGCGGCGCGCGATGCGCACGAGCGTGAGACCGGCGAGGTTGGCGCAGGCAATGAGCAGGATGAAGCCGACGGCGAGCATGAGCACGAGGACCTTGGGCTTCATATCGCTGCCGAGATACTGCTTCAGCGGCTGGGCGTAGAGCCAGGTTTTGGTGCCGGAGCTGAAGTTTTGATCGGGTGGGCGGTGGAGGTGGGCGAGTTCAGCGTCGACCTGCTGCCAGGTTGCGCCGGGCTTGAGGCGCATAAGAATGCCGCACTCGTATCCGGTGCAGGCTCCGCCCGCGCCGGGCTGGAGCGAGTCCCATAGTTCAATTCCCGAGCCGCCGGGCGTGACTGCGTTCTGCGGCAAAACGCCGACGATGGTGTAGGGCTGGCCCTTGACCTGCACGGCGTGGCCGATGACTGAGCGATCGGCGTGGAACATGGTCTGCCAGAGTCCGTAGCTGAGGACGACAGCTTTGGGGCCGCCGGGACGGCTTTCGTCATTGATGAATCCGCGGCCGAGATATGGATGAATACCCAGAACCTCGAAATAATGCGCCGTGACCGCTTTGGCATGGACGAAGCGAACGGCGCCGCCTGTGTCCGCTCCGGCCTGGAGATCTACGCCGCTCTGGCCTACCTCAACGTCGCCTTCCCAGGCTGCGGCTATGACAGACGGAACGTTTTGTGAAACCAACTGCCAGTCTGTTGTGTCGTGACTGTCGTCGTCTTCACTGAAGTAGTGGCCGCTGTCGCCTGTGCCCTGCGCATGGGTCATCAAGGCTGCAATTTTTTGCGGCTGAGGATAGGGCAGGCGGCGGAGCATGAATCCGTCGACCATGCTGAAGACGGCTGCGTTGACTCCGATGCCGAGCGCAAGCGTCACAACGACGGCGAGCGCAAAGCCGGGCGAGCCGCGTAGCTGGCGCAGTGCAAATCTGAGGTCATTCAGCATTTTCATTCCTCCGTCTATTCCCCACGCAAGGCGATCATCGGGTCAATGCTTGCCGCACGGCGCGCCGGAACCCAGGCCGCAGCCACCGCCAGCAACATCATGAGCAGGGGCACGCTGATGAACGTTACCGGGTCGAGCGGACTGATGCCGTAGAGAAAACTGTGCAGCAATCGGGTTGCGGCTCCAGCGGCGGCGAGGCCCAGCACTGATCCGCCAGCCGCGAGCGCAACGCTGCGCAGAACGATCTCGCGAACAATGGTCAGGCGCGGTGCGCCAAGGGCCAGACGGATGCCGATCTCGCGGGTCCGCCAACTGACGATGTACGCGATCAGGCTGTACACGCCGACGGCGCCGATGACGACCGCGAGTATACCGAAGCCAAGGAGCAGCACGGTGAGTGAGCGCGAGGCCGACTCCGACGCGGCCACCACTTCATTCAGTGTCCGCACGCGTGTTACCGGCACCTGCGGATCGATCTTCGCCACCGTTTGCCGCAGAGCGTCGGCAGCCTGCTGTGTGGTTGCTTGCGTGCGCAGCAACACATACATCACCGGCTGTTCATTGGTGCGGCTCATGGGCAGAAAGACTTCGTCGCCGAAGTTGCCCGCCAGGCTGACTTCATGCGCGTTCGCAACTACACCCACGACAATCGATGCTGTGTTCGGGTTCCATACGCCTGGTTCCGGCTCCTGGTCGACGCTGATGATGTGCTTGCCGAGAGGGTCCTGGTGCGGCCACAGGTAGTTGGCCATATGCTCGTCGATGACTACGGCACGGCTTGATCCCGAAGCATCCTGGTCCTCGAACAAGCGCCCGCGCATCAGATGCATTCCGAGCGTTGCAAAATAGCCCGGCGAAACGGTCTGTGCTCCAGCCAAAAAGGCCGGCATACGCGCCTCCCGCGGATGGCCTTCGGCGTCGTAGACATAGTTGTTGTCGCGCCCGCTCAGCGGCAGTGAATCGGTGAGGGCGACATTCTCCGTTCCCGGAATGCCGCGCGCGCCGTCGAGCAATGTCTGGAAGAACGCCAGGCAGCGCCCTTTTTGCGCGCAGGCGTTCGAATCCATTGAGACCTCCGCCGTAACGATACGATCGGTGCGGAAGCCCGGATTGACTTGCGACAGGCTGTAGAGGCTGTGCAGCATAAGGCCCGCCGCAGTTATCACAACCACCGATAGCCCGATTTGTCCCATGACCAACAGCATGGCTGCGCGGAAGTGCGAAGCGTTGCCCGCTGCGCCTCGGCTGCCCGACTGCAATGTGCTCTGCAGATCAGGCGATGCCATGCGCAAGGCCGGCACCAGGCCGAACAGCAGGCCGGTCAGCACCGAGACTCCCGCCGCAAACAGAAAGGCATGCCAGTGCAGGCCAAGATCGTTGATACGGGGAGTATCCGCAGGAAGCAGCTTTGTCATCAGGCGCAGACTGAAGGCCGCGGCCATGAGTCCCGCTGCGCCCGCCAGCACCCCGATGAGCACGCTCTCGGAGAGCAGCTGCCGGACCAGACGCCCGCCGGATGCGCCGAGCGCGCCCCGAATCGCAATCTCGCGCTCGCGGCTGGCGGCACGCGCCAGCATCAGGTTGGCTACGTTCGCGCAGGCAATCAGCAGCACCAGTCCGACTGCGCCGAAGAGGAGCAGCAGGCGCGCCTTCATGTTGCCGACGATGGAATCGATCAGCGGGACCACGGCTGTGTACGATGCCCAGGCGTCCGGCATGCGCCACGGAAATACCGGCAGCAGCAGCTTTTGCATGCGGCGCATTTCGTCCTGTGCCTGCGCAGGCGTCACGCCGTCCTTCAGGCGGCCGAAGGCGCGCAGGTTGAAATTCGTCCACGGATCGTAAGCATCCCCGCCCCTGAATGTCACAGGCGTTACAAACTGAGTATCCGCATACGGGAAGTGAACGCCTGCGGGCATCACTCCGATAATCTGGCGGGAAACTCCGTCGATGCGGATCGACTGGCCGATCACCTCTGGATTCGCCCCGAAGTGCTCCTTCCAGTAACCGTAGCTCAATACCACTACGGGATTATGTCCGGCAAAGGCATCGTCCGCGGTGAAAAACCTGCCCAGCGCCGGATGAAGATCAAGGGTGCTCAGCGCGTTGGTCATCACCTCGGCGCCAAAGACGCGGTTCGGCGAATTGGCTTCGCCAACGTTCGACTCGGCATTGACGCCAAAGCCGCTGATCGCGGCAAACGCGCTGGAATGCTCTCCGAGTGCGCGAATCCAGCCTTTGGGAAAGGGGCTGGCATTGCTTCCAGGCCGGCCGTAGCCAATGATGCTCATCAGCCGGTTTTGCTGCGGAAAGGGCAAAGGCTGAAGGAGAATTGAGTCCACGAGCGAGAAGATTGCCGTATTGACGCCGATGCCCAACGCCAGAGTGAGAATCGCGGTGCATGCGAAGGCCGGGGATTTACGTAATTGTCGAAGGGCAAACTTCAAATCACTCAGCATGGTTTTCACTCTCAAATGAGTTGCGGGATTGGGGCATGAGACGCATCTACTCCGACCTCAGGGCTTCCATGGGCTCGACGTTGGCGGCCCGGCGCGCGGGCAGCAGACAAGCAACGACGCCGACTGAGGTAAGAACAAGAGCGGCGCCGATGGTGATGGATGGGCTGTACGGGCTGACTCCGAAGAGCAGGCTGCTGATGAGGCGGGCCAGCGCAAAGGTAAGGGCGATGCCTGCGATGGTCCCGATGGCGACGGGAAGCAGGCCGTCGCGCAGGACGAGGCCGTAAATGTTTTCGCGCTGTGCTCCAAGCGCCATGCGCAGGCCGATCTCCTTGTGCCGCTGCGCGACGGAATAGGTGAGCACGCCGTAGACGCCGAGTCCGGCGAGCAGGAGCGCGCTGACGGCAAAGACCAGCAGCAGGTCCATTTCGAAGCGGCGGTTGGCTACAGAGTCCGCCATGATGCCGCCGAGGGTGCGCACGGAGGGGATGGGGACGCTGCGGTCGACGCTCCAGATGGCCTTACGGACCGCATCGGCCATGGTGATGGGGTCCTGGTACGTGCGAATGATGAGACCTCCGGATGAGTCGCAACGGTACCAATAGGGCACGTAGACTATCATCGGATCCGGCTTCGCCAACGTGAGGGTGCGTGCGTTCTTCGTCACGCCAACGACGGTGAAAGGCTTCTCGTCTGGGTTTCCCGCGCGACGGAACTGCTGCCCGATGGGGTCTTTTCCGGGCCAGAGAGTCTTTGCGGTCCGCTCAGAGATGACCGCGACATTCCTGCCCCAGTCGCTTTCGTTCAGAGGCCTTCC
>JASHUR010000228.1 GCA_030039895.1 Acidobacteriaceae bacterium
AAAGCCATCAGGCGCTGGTTCGATGAAGCCCTGTTGACCGCCGGAATTGGAGACTTCACCTGGCATTGCCTCCGCCACACATTCTGCAGCAGGCTCGTGATGGCTGGAGTACCGTTGAAAACGGTCCAGGATCTCATGGGACACAAGACCATCCAGATGACAGCGCGATATGCTCACCTTTCCCCCGACCATCTGAAGAACGCTGTGGAGATGATTGTTCCTCGGGGTAGCTCAAAGAAAGCAAGAACCGGTCAGCGTAAATCGCCAACAGCCACCAGAACAGCCACCAGCCGATAATTAGCACCCGACAGCAGCAAGCACGATTCGGCCAGCATGTCCTATAACTATTTATATTTCTGCGATTTAGATGGCGGAGAGGGAGGGATTCGAACCCCCGGTAGCCTTTCGACTACGCCTGATTTCGAGTCAGGTGCATTCAACCGGACTCTGCCACCTCTCCGACGTTGTTCTACTCTTGCAGACTCACTCAACGCGACTCAAAGTCATCGGCTCGATTTCGCAAGTCGCAAGCACGGCATCTGCTTTTATAGAGTTTCACATCTGGGCAGCTCAACGATAATTCGTGGATCTGCTCCGGCCTTCCCTAGTCTACTGGCGAACGCGCATCCGTTGCAACGCTGCCGTGACCTGCACTCATAGCGGCAGCAAGCCTACAGCGCGAACCATCACACCACATCGACATAGCAGTACAATCCATCCGAGCGCGCTCAAATGCCGACTCACCCGAGGCCATGAAAAAACAAATCCTGTCTCTCCTGCTCGGTTCACTCGCTCTCCCCATCCTGGCCCAGGCGCAAACGGGCACGCAGTCGACCAGCGCGCAATACACATCGAATGCGGTCAGCGAGCTCCCCCGCGTCAACGTCACGCACCCCGACTTTGGAGCACCGTCAGGTTGTGCGAATACGGCAGACAAAAGCGGCCGACTTGACTCGACGTGTGCGATCAAGGCGGCCATTGCATGGGCGCTCGCGCACCCGCTGGGCTCCATGTATCGGGTCGTATATCTGCCCGCAGGAACCTACAAAATCAGCGGTGTGCTTCGCATCCCTGCCAACCTCAAGGTCATGGGCGACGGAAGGGTTGGCACCGTCATCGAGCAGGCCAACAATTCCGCCAACGTCTTTACGGTCTATCCGCCCAAACTCGCAATCCAGCCCGATACGTGGACCTACGATGGCATGCTTTCCAGTCTGCGCCTCTACTCGCCCAACGGACACAACTACACGGCAGATTTCGTGGAACTCGACAATGCCGTAGGTTTTCATTTGTTCGACCTGGAAATTGACAACGGCGGTGGTCGTGGAATCCAGACCAATGGCTCAACCGAGCGGGTCGACTCCATTGATCTGACCGTCAACACGGTGCGCTGGCCCATCGTCGCTATTGGAAACGAGCTCCGCTTCCTGAACACAAATGTGGCCGGTCCGGGCCGGGACGCTACCGGCTATTGCTACGGAACCAACTGTGTGAATGGCGTGTATCCGGGCTATCACTGGAGGCGTCCACAGCGGCTGATATCGGCGCGTGGCAACGGGACCGCCGCAACCTATATTGTCGAGGGCGGTGATGATCCGGCAAGCAGCAACGGCATCTCTCCACTGGTTGCAGGTCACTGGTTCACAGTTGCTGGAATTCCGGACGTGACTGGGTTGAACGGTGCCTACAAGATTGAGAGCGTTACGAACAACAGCCCTGCTCGCGGAGAATACACCGTCAGGGCCGCGAACTCTGCGAATGGCACTGCCACCGTTACTGGAGCAACCTACAAGCCTACAATTCTTCCCAGCAACCAGGCGGGCGCCTTTTTCATGCAAGGAGCAGCCGTCGACGTCATTGGCGGCTCCATCAAATCGAACTGGTACGAAGGCTGCTTCGAGACCCAGTCCGTATTTTCCGGCTTGATTGAAGGTTTTTATTGTGAGGGATATCCGGTCAACGGGCAGCCGCATGAAAACGCCAGCATCCTTGCGAATGGCTTGCCGCCGTGGACATCGACCACCGGCGCAATATCCAACAACGCCGTCCCGGTGGCAAGCACGCTATGGATGCCCAACTACGTCAATGACCCGAACGACATTTCAGCCATCAGGCTATTCGGTGCTAAGTATCGAATCATGCCCCAGGACTTCAAGCGGGGCAGCCGGTCAGCATCCTCTTATGTCCCGGGCGTACAGCAGGGCCAATATGAAAATGTGCTCGGCCTTTTCGCCGGAGACGGTCAGTTCCACATTCTCAACCGCAACTATTCCGGCTCTACAGCTCCGCCCGGCACGAACTGGCCCGCGGGTTCAATCGTTGCCGAGGTCCCCGACGCCAACTATGGAGTCCTGAGAGTTGCCGACAGCCATCTGGAAAGCGTCGATCCTCCGCGCGGCAACTGGGCCGCGTATTGCGATGACTCAAACCAGTACATCTGCGGCGAAGCTATCGTGGGCAACATTCCCAACGGCTACACAACATTTTCGTCTCGCAACTCTCCCGGAGCGGCGAACATCACCGTCAACTTCGACGACGACGAGTGGTGGGGCTACTGCTCCCAACAGGAGCTCACCGGCGAGGGTTGCGTCAAAGTATCCATCAAGGGAAACGTCGTCGGCGCCCAATCCTCAAATCGAGGAGAAACCTATGAGGCCTACCACGGGCAGTTTCTCAATTCGAGCAACGTGTATGCGGTACGCGAGGCCGACGGCACCTACGCCGGCATGACTTACACCAACGCCGTCTCGCAGTTTATCGGCAATTCCTTCACCCACACCTTGACCCATTACGTGAACAGCTTCGGCGATCCGGTCCTTGGCCAAAACCCCGGCATGGGCTACGCCTTCGGCAATCAGTTCATGAATTCCCGGTGCTGGTATGACACGCCACCCGAAGGCCAGCCCCACGCACTCAGCCGGTTCTGCATCGTCGGCGGACCCGACAACACAGGTGCATCCCAGCGTATTGAATTTGACCAATGGGTCAACTCCGCCTGGGTCGTGCGCTTCTCCGTCAACCCGGATCAGGCAAGAATTGGCGGCCAGCCCATTGCCACCGACCAATATCAAGGCAGCGTCGCGCTCAGCGGCGGCGCCGCAACAGTCAGCAGCACTGCAACCCCGCCGAAAAAACAAGGCATTGCCATTTGGAACTGCGGCCCGGCTGGAAAAGTCGGCGTTCCGGAGCTGATCTCCGTTCGGCCCGGCGACTCCTTTACTATCCAGTCGTCTTCGCAGGGAGACGCTTCAACAGTCTGCTGGTGGATTCACTAAATGGCTGCGAAGGGGTCGAACTTCACCTTTAGCTTTTCGTATTCGTCCGCGTATTGCGCAAGCATCATCGCGATTTCGTCGGCGACGTCTTCGTCGGTAAATTCAGCCCCCGCCATATCGTGAGATTGAGAGCCTAAACACCAGCGAAATTCTCCAGCGCTGATAACCGGAGTTAAATGGTGCTCCTCGGAGGGCAGGCTCTTTTCCTGTTCTGCAATGAACGATCGGAAGCCCACAGGACTGCCCAGCGTTAACTCCACCAGCGGTGACCCGCCACTCTCCGTCCGGTTCCAATGCAATCCGACATTTGCAACATTGATTCCGTCGGCATCCTCGACCCATTCAAAAGGCGAACCCTTTATGAAGCATCCTTCAACCATTTCTTTAAGGAACCTGAGGACCGCTCGCCAATGCTTAGGAAACTCAGCCGCGATTCTCTGCTTGTTGGCTTGCTCAATCGCCCTCTCTTCCGCGGCCCTTCTCTCCTGCTCATTCAGGTCGTCAATAAAGCTCTTGAATCTCCCCGGCATTGCCCTGATCTCCTTTTGCAATCAGCTGAGGCAAAATAAATACAAAAGTTGCTCGGTCTGCACAAACGCAATCTCGTACAGACTCACGCCGGTACTGCATCCACGTGCTGACCATTGTACTGTGAAATGGCGACTTTTGAGTCAGTTCCATGCAATCGGACTCTGCCGCCGCTCTGAACCTGCATTCCAACAATGCAGTGCTCATCTTCCGGCAGCATCGCCCCCGCCAGTTCAAATCCAACTCACGCCTGTATCAATTACAGCCCATGGGGTTACAGTCCCAGGCGTCAAACCGCCTGTGCCTTCGGTGGCGTCGGAGTCCTTCCCTTCGGCTTCCGGCTCAGCAGGAACAGCAGCCCGATCAGTGCAAACAGGCTCGCCATGCCCGCCAGCCCCATTACGCGCAAAATCGACACCGAATACCGCCCTTTGCTCGGCACATAGTTGCAGCAGTAGAGCAGCACAATGTCGCTCAGCGATCCTATCTTATGGTTGCTTGCCTGCAGCAGCGCCAGCCGCACATCGCGCGACGGGTAATCGATGCCAGAGAGATACTTCGACATCCTTCCATCCGGCGTCGCAATCATAATCAGGCTTGAGTGCGCGAACTGGTCCATCTTCCCGTCCGGCCCCGGCACGCGCACGTAATGGAAGCCCGTTGCCTGCGCGAAATCCGTAATCGACTTCTGCGGCCCGACTAGAAAGTGCACCGCGTTCGCCGCGCCCTCATCGCCCAGCGTTGCCAAAAAGCGTTGCTTCGCCGCCAGCGATTCCGCCGGAGTGTCCGTCGGATCGATGCTTGCAATGATCACGTCATAATCTTTGCCGGCCTTGAACCCCGTCTCGCGCAGCGCTTTCGCCATGGCGTGCATCACCTCCGGACACAGCAATCCGCAGTGGTAATACACCAGCGCAATCGCCACCGGACGCGCCCCAAAGTACTTTCCCAGGATCACGTGATTCCCATGCGAATCAATAAATGGGTCTTCGAGCGGCAGCTTCGTTCCCAGCTTCTGGGAAATCCCCGCGTCTTTCAAATAGCTCAGGTTCTGCTGGGCCGAGGCGCCTAGCGGCTTGTTGGCCGAGTAGGCCTGCGCCCAGGCCATATTCCCGCCCGGTGCAGTTGTTAAGGTGAAGGCAGCGAACAGTACAGAGAACAAAAGACCACGAAAATTCATTTGCCAATCACGATACGCCTCTCCGCCAAATAATTTCTACTGAGACTGAGCTCCGGCCTCCATGCTATACTTAGCTAAACAGACATTAGCTAAGTTGATTTCCAGGAAGATTCGCAATGACCACAACCACTATCCATCAGGCGAAGACCCAGCTTTCCCGGCTTCTGGAACAAGTCGAGGCCGGCGAAGAGGTGGTGATCCTGCGCGGAAAGATTCCCATCGCGCGTCTGGTTCCTGTTAAGAAACCCCAGAAGCGCAATCTCGCGATCTTCAAAGGACAGTTCCGTGTCGACAACAGCTTCTTTGAGCCTCTGCCCGAGGAAGAACTGCGCGCCTGGAATGGCGAAGACGAATGAGGCTTCTACTCGATACTCACACTTTCCTGTGGGCCGTCAGCGGAGACAATCGCCTCTCGAAGAGGGCACAGGGAGCGCTGGCCTCGTTTGAGAATGATCTGCTCTTCTCGCCCGTCACTGCCTGGGAGATCGCGACCAAATTCCGCATCGGCAAGCTTCCCAATGTCGAGCCCCTCCTCAACTCGCTTGCCTCAACATTGCGCCGGCTCGGCTTTCAGGAGTTGCCCGTCTCGGTCGAACATGCTCGCAGCGCGGGTCTGCTCAAAGGCCATCACCGCGATCCCTTCGACCGCATGCTCATTGCTCAGGCCCTCGCAGAAGAGTGTTTGCTCGTCAGCAATGAAAAGCTCTTCGACTCTTATGGTGTGAAACGCCTCTGGTAGCAGCAGGTCAGTTTCACGATTCCCCTGTGATCTCCCTCACCGCGCGCTCCACGCTCGCGGGCATGCTGAATTGCGTGTCCACTTTCGCGAATGTTAGCCTCAATGTTGGACCTTATCTAGCCTGGGAGACATCCACTTACATGCAGACCAGCTATAACGGACTGCCCTTGCCCGCTGGTGGCGAGGCGATCCAGTACGCCGACGGAAAGTACACCATCCCAAACCATCCCATCATCCCATTCATCGAAGGCGACGGTACCGGCCGCGACATCTGGCGTGCCTCGCAGCGCGTCTTCGACGCCGCCGTTGAAAAAGCCTATGGCGGCAAGCGTTCCGTCAAGTGGTTCGAAATCTTCGCCGGAGAAAAAGCCTTCCGCCAGTTCAACACCTGGCTGCCCGACGACTCCGTCAGCGCCGCGCGCGACCTGCGCGTCTCCATCAAAGGCCCGCTCACCACGCCCGTCGGCGGAGGCATCCGTTCCCTCAACGTCGCCCTGCGTCAGATCCTCGATCTCTACTCCTGCGTGCGCCCCGTCAAGTACTACTCCGGCGTGCCCAGTCCCGTAAAGCATCCTGAAAAGCTCAACGTCGTCATCTTCCGTGAAAACACTGAGGACGTTTACGCCGGCATCGAGTTTCGCGAAGGCGCAGCCGACGCCAAAAAGCTCATCGACTTCCTCAACAACGACCTGCTCAAGGGCGGCAAGAAAAAGGTCCGCGAAGACTCCGGCGTCGGCATCAAGCCCATCTCCATCACCGGAACCAAGCGCCTCGTCCGCCGTGCCATCGAGTACGCCATCGCCAACCATCGCAAGTCGGTCACGCTGGTGCACAAGGGCAACATCCAGAAGTTCACTGAAGGCGCATTCCGCGAGTGGGGCTACGAGGTCGCCGTCGACGAGTTCCGCTCGCAAGTCGTCACGGAGCGCGAAAGCTGGATTCTCGGCAATCAGGAAGCCAACCCCTCGCTTACCGTCGAGCAGAACGCCGCGCTCATCGAGCCGGGCCTCGAGTTCGGCAACGACGAGTTCCGCGCCGCGCTCTATGCCGAAGTCAAGGGCGTCCTCGACTCCATCGGCAAGTCGCACGGCAACGGCCAGTGGAAGAAGAAAATCCTCATCAACGACCGCATCGCCGATTCCATCTTCCAGCAGGTCATCATCCGGCCCGACGAGTACTCCATCCTCGCCTGCCCCAACCTCAACGGCGACTACATCTCGGACGCCTGCGCCGCGCAGGTCGGCGGACTCGGCATCGCACCCGGAGCCAACATCGGCGACGGATATGCCGTTTTCGAAGCCACCCACGGCACCGCGCCCAAGTACGCCGACAAAGACGTCATCAACCCCGGATCGGTCATGCTCTCCGGTGTCATGCTCTTCGAATTCCTCGGCTGGAAGGAAGCCGCCAGACTCATCGAAGACTCCATGGAGAAGACCATCCAGCAGAAGTACGTGACTTATGACTTCGAGCGCCAGATGCAGGGCGCAACCAAGGTCAAGACCAGCGAATTCGCAACCCGAATGATCGAAAACATGTAAGACGCGCCGTCCAGGCAGAAAGCTTGCCCTGTGCGGAGTCGAAGGGCGCCTCCGGCGCAACAAAACGATTGGCTAATGGCTGTTGGCTATTGGCTGTCTTAAGAAGGAGCATCATGCGCAAGAAAGTATCTATCGTAGGAGCAGGCAACGTCGGCGCAACCGCCGCGCATTGGATCGCCTCAAAGGAACTCGCGGACGTAGTCCTCATCGATGTCGTCGAAGGCGTGCCGCAGGGCAAAGGACTCGATCTTCTCGAGGCCATGCCCATCGAAAAGCGCGACTGCCACATCACCGGCACCAACGACTACGCGGAATCCGCCAACTCCGACATCGTGGTCATCACCGCCGGAATCCCGCGCAAGCCCGGCATGAGCCGCGACGACCTCTTGCAGACCAACTACAAGATCATGTCCGACGTGGTCGGCAAGGTCGTGGCCCAGTCGCCCAACTGCATCCTTATTATCGTGTCCAACCCACTCGACGCCATGGCCCAGACCGCCTTCCGCCAGGCCAAATTCAACCGCGAGCGCGTCATCGGAATGGCCGGAGTCCTCGACTCCGCGCGCTTCCGCACCTTCATCGCCGAAGAGCTCAACGTCTCCGTCGAAAACGTCACCGCCTTCGTCCTCGGC
>JASHUR010000229.1 GCA_030039895.1 Acidobacteriaceae bacterium
AGGACGCGGAGCGCGTATTGCGGGTCGCCCTGCTGGAGATAGAGATTGGCCTCAAGCACGGGAATGCGGGGGACGAAGATGGAGTCAGGGTATTTCTGGGCAAAGCCATCGAGGACAGGCTGCGCGGCGGCCAGCTTGTTGTCGGCAAGATAGGCCTGCGCGGTGAGGTAGGCGGCGTAGTCGTCGAGCGCGGTACCATCATGCTCGGCGTTGCTGAAAGCGGCGACGGCCTGAGGGTATTTGTGATCGAGCAGGTAGGCGTGGCCGAGGGCGAGCCAGGCTGCAGAGGCGGCCTCGCCGGAGTGCTCATGCGCGTAGCGGGTGACTCCGGCAAAGGCGGCAGGAGTGAGCAGGATGGCAAGCTGCTGGGCCATGGGCCGCAGTTGCGAGGACGCGATGAAGGCCTTTTGATAGCGGCGGCTACGGGCGAGCTCGCGCGCGGTGAGGCGGCGGCGGTGATAGCGCCGGTGATGATAGCGGCGGTAACGGGCCAGTTCACTGCGGGTGAGATGACGGTGGGTGGTTCGGGCGTGTGTGGTGTGGCGGGTTGTCTTGTGAGTGGTGTGGTGCGTGGTGTGATGGGTGGTCTTGTGGTCGGTTTTCGCCTGGGAGGATTCGGTCTGGGCGGCGAGAACTCCCGGTGAGAGCAGGCTGGCGGAAGGGAGCAGCGCCAAGGCGACAAAAGCGCACACGAAGGCTCGGATGAGTCGAAAAACCTGTACCTGCGCCCTGCTCCGCATTGCCCTCATTCCTTACTTTACGACGAAACGCGACAGAGATTTGACTCCAAGAAAGAGAAATTGGAGGCGTTATCGAAGTGGATACGGGAGCGGATGAACGACGGTCGGCGCTGAGCATTGCAGATTGTGGAGGTTGCGGGCGGAGGATGGGGCGCAGCGCTAGTCCGGATGCTGCGCGGGCTGGATGTATTTGATGAGCAGGACTTCGTTGCCGGTCTCGTTGTAGATGAGCTCGTCCACGGTCCCCTGCGCGAGGAGGAGGCCGTATCC
The DNA here is from genome assembly GCA_030039895.1 of Acidobacteriaceae bacterium. Lineage (GTDB taxonomy): Bacteria > Acidobacteriota > Terriglobia > Terriglobales > Acidobacteriaceae > Silvibacterium. The sequence continues at coordinate 1,011 of JASHUR010000229.1, forward strand.
GCCGGGGCGCATGCCCTTTTCGTCGCGGAGGCGGGTGTGCGCCGCGGGGTCCTCGGCGGGGTTGGCAATGGCTGCGTGCAAAAGGGAGTCATGGCGGAAGCCGGGGCCCGGGTCACGAACATAGAAGACATGGGAGCGGGCAGTATGGACGGCGGTGACGTCGACGACCTGCCCGGGATCAAAGGCCGCGCCGTGCTCCATGGCGTTCAGCAGGATTTCGCGAAAGGCCTGCATCATATCCTGGAGGGCTTCGCTGGGTAGATTCTCGGCGAGCTTTCGGGCGAAGGTCATAAGACGATCGGCATTGATGAGGCGAGGGGTCACGCGCACGGTGACCCATCCGGGGCGGGCGGAGACGACGCGGAAGTCGTTGCCCGGTTCGTCGTCAGAGGCGGCTTCCTGGGCCAGGCAGGCGATCTCGGCGGGCTCAAAGGGAGGCGTGAAGCAGGCAAAGACGCGGGCGCGCAGCGCAGCGATGACCTCTTCAGTAGAGCTTTGGGCGGCGAGGACAATGCACTTGATGCCGGGGTGGATGAGGCGCATTTCGTCCAGCAGAGCCAGGTCTTCAGCGATGGCGCTATCGGGGCTGGTGATGACGACGGCAAAGGACTGCTTGCGCATGCGGAGCAGCGCGTCGGCGTCGCCAGCAGCGAACTCGACGGGGAAGGCCGGCTTCTCGAGAGCGTTCCCGATGGCGAGGCTGACTTCGGCGTTTCCGATGACGAGGACACGGCTCATAGAGCAGCCCAAGGGGGAACAGCGCTATTCTACTCCGCGGCGCGAAGTTGGGAGTAGGGTTGGGGCAGTGGAGTGGCGAGAATCCGGGCCGTTATAGTGGATGGGAAAGCAGAGGAGTGCAAGCAGCAATGCGATTGGTGAATTTCCGATACAAGAACCGAGTTGAGTTTGGCGTGAAGCGAAATCATACGGTGACTGCCGCGTAAGAGGCGTTATGAGCGGACGCGGCGAGATATGAAATAGATGACGAGGGCATGGCTGTGAAGGATGATTTCCGGTTGGACGGCAAGACGGCAGTTGTGACAGGCGCGGGCAGCGGGATTGGGCGCGCCATTGCGCGGCGGTTTGCGGCGAGCGGGGCGAAGGTGTACCTGATGGACATCCGCAAGGAACACGCGGATGAGACGGCGCGGCTGATTGCGGAGGACGGCGGCGTGAAGGCCGTGGTTGCCGAGTGCGATGTGACGGACGGCGAAGCGACGCGGCGCGCATTCGGCAGCATTGCCGCGGAGGGGCGGATCGACATCCTGGTGAACAGTGCGGGAATTTCAAATATCGGCCGCCTGGAGAATACGGCTGAAGAAGACTTTGACCGGCTGTTCCGCGTGAATGTGAAGGGCGTATTTCTTTGCATGCAGGCGGCGATTGGGCCAATGAAGAGCGGGGGCGGCGGAGTGATTCTGAATCTTGCCTCGATTGCGGCGACGGCGGCGCTCAGCGACCGGTTTGCATATTCGATGACGAAGGGCGCGGTGTTTTCGATGACGTTGTCGGTGGCGAAGGATTATCTGGCGGACAAGATCCGCTGCAACGCGATTTCTCCGGCGCGGATTCATACGCCATTTGTGGATGCTTATTTGAAGGAGCACTATCCGGGCCGCGAGGCGGAGATGTTTGCGAAGCTGTCGCAGTCTGCGCCGATGGGGCGGATGGGGCAGCCGGAGGAAGTCGCGGCGCTGGCGCTGTTTCTGTGCTCGGATGCTTCGTCATTCATTACCGGAGCGGACATTCCGCTGGACGGCGGGTTCTTTAACCTGCGGTAGCACTTAGGGAGTGGAGGCTGTGGATCTGCAACTGAAAGACAAGGTGGTGCTGATTACGGGCGGCGCGCAGGGGATTGGGGCGGCGATTTCAGAGGCGTGCGCGGCAGAGGGCGCGGTTCCGGCAATTGTGGACCGCGACCGTGAGGCGGCGCAGGGCTTTGCGGAGCGGCTGCGAGCTGCGGGCAGGCGTTGCGAGTTGCTGGCAATGGAACTGCTGGAGCCTAAGGGCTGCAAACAGGCGGTGGAAGAGACGCTGCGGCGCTGCGGACGCATCGACGCGCTGGTGAACAATGCGGGCGCGAACGATAAAGTGGGTCTGGAAAGCGGGACGCCGCAGGAGTTCATGGAGTCGATCCACCGCAACCTGTGGCACTACTACTCGATGACGCACTATGCGCTGCCCGCGCTAAAGGCGGCGCACGGCGCGATTGTGAACATCAGCTCGAAGACGGCGGTGACGGGGCAGGGCGGCACGTCAGCCTATGCGGCGGCGAAGGGCGCGCAACTGGCGCTGACGCGCGAGTGGGCGGTGGAACTGCTGCCGTACGGGATTCGGGTGAACGCGGTGGTTCCGGCAGAAGTGATGACGCCGCTGTACAAGCGGTGGATTGCGACGTTTCCGAATCCGGAAGAGAAGCTGCGCGCGATCACGGCGAAGATTCCGCTGGGGAAGCGCATGACGGAGGCGGCGGAGATTGCGAATATGGTGGTGTTTCTGCTGTCAGATAAGTCGGGGCACACGACAGGGCAGCATTTGTTTGTGGATGGGGGATATGTGCATCTGGACCGCGCGCTGGAATAGCGCGGCCAATGAGGAGCCGCAGTGCGGATTTCGCTTTTTATCACCTGCTATAACGACACGCTGTTTCCGGAGACGGGCAAGAGCGTGGTTCGGCTGCTGGAGCGGCTGGGGCATGAGGTTGAATTTCGTT
>JASHUR010000023.1 GCA_030039895.1 Acidobacteriaceae bacterium
GCCGTAGTAGAAGCGGTGCGGGCCGGGCATGGGTGCGATGCTGGAGAGTCGATCGGAGAGCGTGACGAGCGACTCGTAATAGAAATCGGTGCCGGACATGTGGATGAGCTCGGCGGCCTGGTTCTGGATGGCCTTGACGACATCGGGATGGCAGTGGCCCGTGGAAGTGACGGCTATGCCGGCGGCGAAGTCGAGGAATTCGTTGCCATCGACGTCTTCGACACGGAGGCCACGTCCGCGCTTCGCGACCATGGGATAGGAGCGCGTGTAGCTGGGAGAGATGACGCGGTGATCGGCTTCGACGATGCGGCGTGCGTTGGGGCCGGGCAGAGCGGTGCGGAGCTTTGGGCCGTACTGGGCTAGGGTTTCAGCTGAGGTCGTCTGTTCAGTCGTAATGCTCATGGTTCTCTCCTAAGGTTGGGGGCCTGGGTCGTCGTCCTGGTTGAGACAGATACGGGCGAGAGAGTCCTCTTCGGGCACCGGGCGCGACAGAATGCTGACGGTTGGGAGTCGCCAGCCGCGCGCGCGGCGGGCAGCGGTGACTAATCGCTGCCGAAGAGGCTAGGTCGCGTGCGGGTAGGAAGCACGCGGAGATGCCTGCGGGGTGCAATGGCGCGCGCAAACGACCGGCTCCAGCAATTATGGCTGAAGTAGTGGTGCGAGTTTGCGGGCGAGGTACGCATGGCGAATCCTGCGAAGAGGATAGCACGGGAGAGTCGAGCAAGTCAGCGGGGCAGCAGGTCAGAAGGAAGCGGATTGGAGCAGTTCCTGTGGTGTGCGGCCCTGCCGGCGCAGAGTGCGGATAGAGAGCGCGTCGTGGCGCTTGGCGAGGCGCTGTCCAGCGGAGTCGGTAACAAGCGGGCAGTGGTACCAGGCGGGCGGCAGGAGCTTAAGGGCGTGGTAGAGCAAGAGTTGGCGGGCGGTGGATTTGAGCAGGTCGGCTCCGCGTACGACTTCCGTGATGCGCATGGCGTCGTCGTCCACGACGCAGGCGAGTTGGTAGGAGGGGACGGCGTCGCGCCGCCAGACGAGGAAGTCCCCGAAGTCGCGTCCGGCGATGAACTGCCGCGGGCCGAAGTGCTGATCGTGAAAGGAGATGGCTTCGCCGTCGGGAACGCGGAAGCGCCAGTTGACAGCGGAGTGCGATGAGGGAAGGTTTTTCAGAGAGCTCTCAGGTGAGCCGGGAACGGGGCGGCAGGTTCCGGGGTAGATGGGGTCGTCGTCTTCGGTGGGCGCGGCGGTGTCTTCATGCGGGGCGCTGGCGGCGAGAGCGAGATCTTTGCGAGTGCATGTGCAGGGGTAGAGGAATCCGGTGTTGCGGAGCTGGTTGAAGGCGACGAGGTAGGAGGCGAGGCGCTGGCTCTGTGAGTATGGCGCGAAGGGGCCGCCGATGTCCGGGCCTTCGTCCCAGTCGATGCCGAGCCAGTGAAGATCCTCGATCATGGCGTCGTAAAATTCGGGGCGCGAGCGCTGCTGGTCGAGGTCTTCGTTGCGCAGGATGAGCGTGCCGTGTGCGTTGCGGGCGCGAGCGTGTGCGGCGAAGAAGGTTCGAGCGTGGCCCAGGTGCAGCAGTCCAGTGGGCGAGGGCGCGAGGCGTCCGCGATAGGTTGAGGCAGGCGGCGAGGGCATGCATTCATTATGACTGTGCAGCCGGAGTACGAGCCGAAGGCAAGCCTGCTACTTGATTCCGATGACCATGGAATCCGGGCCGCCGAGATGTTCGGCGCGTGTTTCGCGGAATCCGGCCTCCTTCATCCATCCCTCGCAGTCTGGAGCGGTGTAGTCGAAGCCTCCACCGGTTTCGATGAGCATATTCAAACTCGACAAAAGTCCGAGTGTATTTTGGGACCGGTCATTGTCAATCATGATCTCGTAGACGATGAAAGAACCGCCTCCCGGCAAGGCATCCCATGCTTTGCGGATGAGCATGCGCTTGGTGCTGAGATCCCAATCGTGCAGGATATGGCCCATCATGACCACGTCGGCTTTGGGAAGTGGGTCATCGAAGAAGCTGCCCGGTGAGAATTTAACGCGCTGCGATAGTCCTTGCGAATTTACATAGTCCTCGAATACGGGGCCAACTTCGGGCAGATCGAAACCAGTGCCAGCGATGTGCGGGTTGGCAAGGGCGACCTGGGTAATCAAATCTCCCTGGGCAGTGCCAACGTCGACGGCGGTGCGGTAGTTGCTCCAGGGAAATTTGCGCGCGATGGTAATGTTCGCAGTGTGGCTGATGCCGGTCATGGCCTGAAGGAATTCCTTCAAACGAGCGGGGTCGGCATAAAGGGCGGTGAATGGATTGGGATTTCCATCCCGCGTTTCGTTCTGGGGAAGGCCGGTGCGGAGTGCGGTGGTGAGATGTCCCCAGAACGGATAGAGCCGATTGTTGGCCATCGCGAGAATGCCGCCGATGTACGAGTTCTTCCGCTTGTCGAGGAATAAGTCCGTCGAGGGCGTGTTGTAGTACTTGCCGTCGCGGCGTTCGAGGAGTTTGAGTGCGACGAGCGCGTCGAGAAAGTCGCGCGCTGAGCGTGGATGGAGGCCGAGGCGTCCTCTGAGGGATTCGAGGTCCTGGGGCTGGCGCGCGAGTTCGGTGAACAGTTCCATTTCGACTGCGCTGAGGAGGGTTTTGGACGACATGAAACCGAGGCCTACCTGCAGGATTTGATCCGGTTGCGGTTCGCTCATTGTTGTTCTTGATCTCCAGACTGGGGAGGCGTCACCGTTATAGCAGCCAGTACAGAGGGATGTCAGCAGGCTTCGTCAAGCGGAGGTGATGAGCAGGCAAATTCGCTTTCCCCTGAGAGTGCGAATTCTTCCCCATCAGAGCAGCCGTCCTCATCTAGCGGTTCGTATCTGGATTGGCTGGATGGGTCGTCGAAGTCTCGATCGTTCATTCCGGTCATTTCATGCTCGAAGAGATCAGGGATAGCGGTGAAGGCGATGCGCGTGGGCGCGGCGGCCTTGGCGAGGAGCATCCCGCCGGGCATGACGGCTGCAAGGCCGTATTTGTGATTGAGCGTGTCCATGGTGGCGGAGAGACGGGTACGGCGGGATTCGGCTTCGAGGCTGGAGAAAAGGCCGAGCGTGTGCAACTGGTCGGGCACGAGATTGCCGAGCCAGACGCCGACGTGGAAGGGCTTTTGATACATGGGGCCCTGCGGGCGGAGCGCCCAGAGCTTTGTGAGGGACTCGATGAGTGTCTGACTGTCCTGACATTCGATGATGGAGATGCTTTGGGACCATGCGGACTGCCTGGATGCGCCGTACTGTGTGGTTTTGGGAGTGAGGAATTTGAGAAAGAGAGACACGTTGGTGGTCCAGAGCCCAGCAGTGCGGAGGCGGAGAGCGGCCTTGTGCAGAAGCTTATGGGCGACGGCGCGGGCGCCTTCGACAGTGCGGAGGCCGGGCGGGAGAACGTGGCTGTGGCTGACAGATTTGGGGTGTTCAAGGACGGCGTTGTTGAAGTCTTCGCCACGGAGCCAGTGCCAGAGCCGTTCGCCGTTGACGCCGCCCCAGACGCGGTTCATCTGTTCGCGATCGAGGGCAAGCAACTGCGGCATGGTGCGGATGTGGTGCTGATGGAGGCGGCGCTCCATGCGCGCGCCGACTCCGGGGAGGTCGCGGAGTTGAAGCTGGCTGAGCGCAGAGGCGAGGATGTCTGGTGTGAGAGCAACGAGGCCGTCGGGTTTGTCCATGTCGGAGGCGATTTTGGCGAGGTAGCGGTTGGGCGCGAGGCCGATGGAGCAGCGAAGAGTATTGCCGGCGTGGTCCCGGATGGATTGCTTGATGCTGCGGGCAAGGTTGAGGGCGTTCAGCAGGGATTGTTCGCGGCCCATCAGGGTGATGGCCATTTCATCAATAGACATCACGGATGACACCGGGGCGCAGCGCTCGACGGCGCGAATGATCTTGTGGTGGTACTCGACGTAAAGCTCGTGGCGAGCCTCGATGAGGACGATTCCGGGGCAGAGGCGTTTGGCCTCGCTGACGATGGTTCCGGTTTTCACGCCGAAGGCTTTGGCCTCATAGCTGGCGGCGATGGCGCAGGTGGTATCGGCCATGACGGGGACGACGGCGACGGGGCGATTGCGGAGCTCAGGGCGGAGCTGCTGCTCGATGGAGGCAAAGTAGGAGTTGAGGTCGAGGAAGAGCCATTGAACGGAGGACGGGCTGGAGACGCACAGCGGCACCCGTCTATTTTCGCTTTTTCTTTGCTACCCCGGCAAGGCAATTCTCACAGCCGCTAAATGATTGTGAGTGCATGTGTTGGAGAGGAGGATGCAGGGGTTTTACACACAACACGTGAAGTTTGGATGAAGAAAACCCTAGGTCGGGTTCATATTTCTAAGTAAAATGGAGTCAGGCGGTGTATCCATGGGTATTGCGAAAGCACACGAAATCCTGGTTTACCTGTCGGGTCTGAGCGGTTACCTGCCGGCCATTTTAATTACGCTTGGTGTGGCAGTGCTGATCGGCTGTGCGGTGGGTTGCATGTGCGAGCCGTGCGAAGAGAAAGACGATATCTTTCACCACGAAGTGATATAGTCTTTCCGCATTTGATCACGCGAAAACATTGAAGTAAGCGTGCTCTTCGCGCTGACGCGTCCGGGGGATGTCTGCGTCCCATTCCAAGTTAAAAACCAGCTTTGCTTTCTTATCCTTAGGATGGATGGATTGTGATTTCCTGCAGGACTGTGCGGTGCGGGGCCAGTCGTGTTCCATCTATAATCCGACACGATGGAAAACAGAGAGCATGCAATTGAGGAACTTGCGCGGCGGAATCGTCTGGCGGAGGAAGGTGGAGGCCAGGAGCGGCGCGAACGACAGGCCTCGCAGGGGAAGTTGTCCGCGCGCGAGCGGATTGCCCTGCTGCTGGATGAGGGCACCTTTGAGGAAACTGACAAGTTTGTGACGCACCGATGCACCGACTTCGGGATGGCGGAGAAGCGTGTGCCGGGCGACGGGTTTGTGACGGGATACGGCCGTGTGGACGGGCGGACGGTGTTTGTGTTCGCGCAGGACTTTACGGTGTTTGGCGGGTCGCTGTCGGAGTCGAATGCGGCGAAGATCGTGAAGCTGATGGACATGGCGATGCGTGTGGGCGCACCGATGGTGGGGCTGAATGATTCCGGCGGGGCGCGGATTCAAGAGGGAGTGGTATCGCTGGCAGGGTATGCGGACATTTTTCTGCGGAACACGCTGGCGAGCGGAGTGATTCCGCAGATCTCGGCGATTCTGGGGCCGTGCGCGGGCGGAGCGGTGTATTCGCCGGCGATCACGGACTTTACGCTGATGGTAGACAAGACCTCGTACATGTTTGTGACCGGGCCGGACGTGATCAAGACGGTGACGCATGAAGAGGTAACGAAGGAACAACTGGGCGGAGCGACGACGCACAATGAGATCTCCGGCGTGGCGCACTTTATGGCGCATGACGACCAGGAGTGCATTGCGATGGTGCGCGAGCTGCTGAGTTTTCTGCCGTCGAACAATCTTGAAGACCCGCCGCGAAAGACATGCACGGACCCGGCGGACCGCGCGGACAGCGAACTGGATACGATTGTGCCGTTCGAGGCGAACCAGCCGTATGACATAAAACTGGTGATTGAGCGGCTGGTGGACGATGGGTATTTCTTTGAGGTGCATGAGCACTTTGCGCGAAACCTGGTGATTGGATTTGCGCGGATGAATGGGCGTCCGGTGGGAGTTGTTGCGAACCAGCCGGCGTTTTTGGCAGGGGTGCTGGACATTGACGCGAGCGTAAAGGGGGCGCGGTTTGTGCGCTTCTGCGATGCGTTCAATATTCCGCTGATTACGCTGGAGGACGTGCCGGGATTTCTGCCGGGGACGCAGCAGGAGTACGGAGGGATTATTCGCCACGGCGCGAAGCTGCTGTATGCGTTTGCGGAGGCGACAGTGCCGAAGCTGACGGTGATTACGCGCAAGGCATACGGCGGAGCGTACTGCGTGATGAGCTCGAAGCATATCCGGACTGACCTGAACCTGGCGTGGCCGACGGCGGAGATTGCAGTGATGGGGCCGGAGGGCGCGGTGAATATTGTTTACGGGCGCGAGCTGGAAGAAATGGTGAAGCAGGCTGAGGCTTACGAAGGCCCGTTGAGCGAAGAGCGAAAGAATGAAGTGCTGGCAACAGCGCGGGCCGAGAAGGTACATGAATTCCGCGAGCAGTTTGCGAACCCATACATCGCGGCAGAGCGGGGGTATCTGGATGGGGTGATTCTGCCGCATGAGACGCGGCGCAGGTTGATTGACGCGCTGGAGATGCTGGATGGCAAGCGAGACAAGAATCCGCCGAAAAAGCACGGGAATATTCCGCTATGAGGACTTGCCGTCCAGGCACACGCGCCTTCGGCACCCCTTCTGACGGCTGACCCCAGTGGCCGCTTCCTTTGGTCGCGGACCCGGGAATGTGAAATTTCATGCGGCTCGTTTTTAACGACGAGAGCATCCGGCAACCTCAGCGCCCGGCTTCGATTCTCAATACTGACAACTTGATTGAGGTAAAACCATGAGCTCCCCCTCCAAGCGGGTTGTATTACCGCGCAGTGAATGCAAGGCTCCGCGAAATGCGAAGGAAGTTGGACGAACTCCCAAACAACAGTTGCTGAGCGTGTCAGTGATTGTGCGGCGCAAGACTCCGCTGGCGCTGAAGGAATTGAAGGGCCGGGTGGTATCGCGCGCGGAGTTTAACGAGAAGTATGCGGCAAATGCCGCGGATTTCGAGCAGATGCGGCGGTTTGCGCATGAGCATGGATTGTCAGTGGATGAGGGCGCTTCGAGCCTTTCGCGGCGCACGATTGTTCTGCGAGGCACGGTGCAGCACCTGGAGAAGGCCTTCGGCGTAGAGCTGCACGATTACGAGAGCGGAGAGAAGAGATTCCACGGCTTTACGGGCGCGGTGTCGCTGCCGGAGAGCCATGCGGGGGTGGTGGAGGCGGTGCTGGGTCTTGATGCGAGACCGGTAGCAAAGCCCCACATCAGGTTTCTGAGCGCCGATCAGCAGGCAACGGTGACGTATAGTCCGGTGCAGGTGGCGGCGCTGTACAACTTTCCCACGGGGGTGAACGGGAGCGGGGAGACGATCGGGATTATTGAGCTGGGAGGCGGGTACAACACGAGCGATATCACGACGTTCTTCGATGGGCTGGGATTGACTCCGCCGGATGTGGTTTCCGTTTCCGTGGATGGAGGGGCGAATTCGCCGACGACTCCGGACAGCGCGGACGGCGAGGTGGCGCTGGACATTGAAGTGGCGGGTGGAGTTGCTCCGGGAGCGAAGATTGCGGTGTATTTTGCGCCGAACACGGACCAGGGATTTATTGACGCCGTGACAACTGCGGTGCATGACACGACGAACCAGCCGTCGGTGATTTCGATCAGCTGGGGCGGGCCGGAGTCAAGCTGGACACAGGCAGGCCTGACGGCGCTGGACGATGCATGCCAGTCGGCGGGGGCGCTGGGAATTACGGTGACGGTTGCGTCGGGTGACAACGGGTCGAGCGACGGAGAGAGCGGGAACAATGTGGACTTTCCGGCATCGAGTCCGCATGTGCTGGGATGCGGGGGAACGAAGCTGGAGAGCAGCGGGAACAAAATTACGAGCGAAGTTGTATGGAACGACGGCAGTAGCGGCGGCGCGACGGGCGGGGGCGTGAGCGTGGATTTTGCGCTGCCGAGCTGGCAAGTGAATGCAGGTGTGCCCAAATCATCGAGCGCGAATGGCGGGCGGGGCGTGCCGGATGTGGCGGGTGATGCTGCCCCGGAGACGGGCTACAACATTCTGGTGGATGGGCAGCAGGAGATTGTGGGCGGGACGAGCGCGGTGGCTCCGTTGTGGGCGGGGCTGATTGCGCTGATTAATCAGCAGCTCGGAAAGCCGGCAGGGTTTGTGAATCCGGCGCTGTATGCGGCTCCGGGCGCGTTTCACGACATTACTTCGGGGAACAACGGGGCGTTTTCCGCCGGGCCGGGATGGGATGCGTGTACCGGGCTGGGGTCGCCGAATGGGACGGCGGTGGCAGCGGCGTTGGAAGAGTAGCCGACAGCCAACAGCCAACAGCGAATAGCCAATAGCCAGTAGGTAAGTCTCTTTGATATGGGGTGCCTACCTAGAGCGGTAGAGGCTTGAGGACAGGCTTGCCTTTGTCATTGTGGCTGATGTGGCCCATGGGTGTGTGGTGGTCGTGGGTGAAGAGGACGAGCCACTGTTCGGGGATCGCGCGGGAGTAAAAGCGCTTGCGCTGCTCGATGCAGGTGAGCGGGTCGAGATCGTAGCCCATGACCCAAGTGATGTCGAGATGCGCGCTGGTGGGGATAAGGTCGGAGATGTAGCAGGCGCGCCTGGAGCCAGAGTCGATATTGATGGCGAGCAGCTGCGCGGTGTGACCGGGATAGCACTCGACGGAGATGCCGGGGACGATGGGAGTGACTTCGCCGGGGCGAGTATCGAGCAGGGTCATCTGGCCGGATTCAACGAGGGGATCGTAGTTGGGGCTGATGTAACTGACGGCGTCGCGCTCAAGCTGAAGGTGACCGTGGGCGACTTCTCCGCGATGGGCGAAGTAGCGGGCGTTGGGAAATGTGGGCACGATGCGGCCGTCGGGCGTGCGGGTGGTGTTCCATCCGCAGTGGTCGAAGTGCAGGTGCGAGTTGATGACGATGTCGATTTCTTCCGGGCGAATGCCGGCAGCGGCGAAGGCGTGCGGCAACTGCTCCTTTGCGCCGAAGATGGCGCGGAGTTTGTCGCTGAGCTTGTTGCCGATTCCGGTTTCGATGGCGACCGTGTGTTTGCCGGTGCGGACGATGACGGTGTTGAGTCCGAGGAGGATGCGGTTCTGGTCGTCGGCGGGGGCGCGCTTTTCCCACATGGGCTTGGGGACGACGCCGAACATGGCTCCGCCGTCGAGGTAATAAGGGCCGTCACTGAGGATGGTCAACTCGAAGTCACCGTGCGTGGCGCGGCCACGCACGAGGTTGGGAGTATCGGGCCGTTCGGCAGGATGCATGCCTACTCCGCAGGATGCGCATCTTTGAGGTAAGTATCAAACTCCCAAACGATGCGGTTGAAGAGCTCCTGACGAGCGGCCGGTCCGGCGATGGAGTGGGTCTTACGGGGGAAGATGTTGTAGTCGTAGGGAACGCCGGCATCGATCAGCTTCTGGATGTATTGGACGGTGTTGGCGAAGTGGACATTGTCGTCTCCGGTGCCGTGGAAGATGGCGATGTGGCCGTGTATGTTCTTTGCACTGTTGATCACGGAATCGTCCTCGTATGTCTTTGCGTCTTCAGACGGGAGGCCGAGGTAGCGCTCGGTGTAGATGGAGTCGTAGAGGCGATAGTTGGTAACGGGAGCAACGGAGACGCCAACCAGGAAGCGGTCAGTGTGGGAAAGTGCGTAGAGCGTGAAGGTGCCACCCCAGCTCCAACCCCACCAGCCCAGGCGGTGCGGATCAAGCTGCGGATATTTGGCGAGAACCTGGTCAACCGCAGTGAGCTGATCGGCGAGTTGCGGCGGGCCAAAGTTGTGGTAGCAGACCTGTTCGAAGGCGCGGCCGCGAGTGGCCATGCCGCGATTGTCGACGTGGAGTACAGCGAAGCCGTGCTCGGCGAGGAGCTGATCGAAGAAGAGGCCCGAGCCCCAGCGATCTTTCGCGGCACCGACATCAGGGCCGCCATAGGGGTTGACGATGAGCGGGACGCTGTGAGGCGCGGTGGGAGTAACAGGTAGAAGCAGTGTGCCGTAGAGTGTGGTCCTGCCGTCGGCGGCGGTGAAACTGAGCATGAGTGGCGGCACAATGGTGTGGCCCTCGATGGGATGCGACTTCCAGAACGGCGTGCAGTCGCCGCTGCCGGTGCAGTAGCTGACGGTGGGAGGCTTGAGCATGCTGGACCATGTGTCAATGAACGAAGCGCCGCTCTCCGGGAAGTCCGCTCTGTGAACGCCGGGTGAGGTGGTGACGCGGCGTTTGCCTGTACCGTCAAGCTGCACAGCCCACACCTGTTCATCGAGGGGGTTTCCCTCGTCGGAGGTGTAATAAGCCGTTTTCGTTGCCTGATCCACGGCGTCGATGCCCTGGACTGAGTAGGGGCCGTGTTCGAGCTCGCCGTCGAGCCGGGCTTCTCCGCTGAGCGGATTGGCGGCACTGAAGGAGTAGCGGTAGATGTGCGTGTAGCCGTCGCGCCAACTCAGGATCAGGAACTGATTATCGCCGACGAATTCAACATCGTAGTGGGTGGAGAAATACTTCGGATCCGTTTGTGCGAGCGCAAGATGAGCCTTGCCGGTGCGGGCGTCAGCGAAGTAGATGTTGAGATGCTTTTGATCGCGGGTGAGCACCTCGACCCAGACGACGTCGGGATTGACCCAGCCGAAGCGTGGGATGTAATCATTGCCGGAGCTGAGCGGAATGTCGAGCCAGCGGGTCTTGCCTCCCGATGCGCTGACGACTCCGACGCGGACGCCGGGGTTGGGATCGCCGGGCTGCGGGTAGCGCTGCTCCTCAACGGTGGGATGAACGGGGAGCCAGTCAGTGATGGGGTAGAGCGGGACGTGGGTTTCGTCCATTTGCAGATAGGCGAGGCGTTTTGAGCCGGGCGACCAGAAATAGTTGCTCTTGACATCAAGCTCTTCGAGGTAGACCCAGTCGATTTCTCCATTGAGGAGATTGGGGTCGGTTGTATCGGTGAGCGCGATGGCGTGACCAGCACCGCCGTGGACCTTTTGCACAAAGAGGTTGTGATCGCGGACGTAGGAAAGGGAGCTTCCGTCAGGCGAGAACTTGGGATCGTCGCCGCTCTGCATCTGGGAGTTCCCGACCTTGACGTTGTCGCCGGTGCGGAGATCGTAGAGCCAGAGTTCGCCGTTTGTGTCGAAGAGGAGATGCTGTGAGTCGGGCGACCAGATGTAGTCGGGCTCGCCGTAGCGATTGCGGTGGTCGCGGTCCTGTTCGCTGATTTTTGCGTTGAGCAGGAAGTCGATTTTCGTATGGTCGATGAGCTTTTTGAGTTTGCCGTCGGCCACATCAATCTGCATGATGTTGCCGGCGCCGTCGATGTAGGTGGCGTGCTTGCCATCGGGAGACCAACTGATGCCGCTGGGCGGAAAGCCGGTGAGGCTGGCGCCGCCGAAGATTTCCTTTACGGTCCAGGGATGGGTTGGCTGTGAGGGAGCCGGCGGTGCGGCTTGTGAATATGCAAGAGGGAGGGCTGCGAAAAGGATAAGACAAAAGAACAAAGCGCGATGAAGACGCAAGGGCAACTCCTGAGCAGAATGTCTATCGCCGTTGGCCGTAGTTGAAGGCGGCAAGAGGGATTTTGGGCGAAATAGCATTCTAACTCCACGGCGAGACGGTGGTGAGCTTAGTTTTTCAGGGCAAACAGGGGCGGAAGGCGCAGGCATGTGCGGCGCGGCGGTTTCCTGATGCGAGCTGAAGCGTATAAACTCATGGAGCAGTGATGAATGACGAGATATTTGCGCTGGTACGACTGCAGGAAACAGATCAGGGCATAGGCAGCCTGCGCACGGATATCGCTGCGCTGCCCAAGCGGACTGCGGCGCTCGAAGAGAAGCTGATCTGGCAAAGGGCGCGCGTTGAGCAGGCGACGAAGGCGATCCGCGAAGAAGAGCACAAGCGGCGTAGCCTGGAGAGCGACCTCAAGGACCAGCAACAGAAAATTGCGAAATTCCGCGAACAGTCAAGCAGCGTGAAGACCAACGAGCAGTTCCATGCGCTGCAGCACGAGATTGCATTTGCCGAATCGGAGATCAGCAAGATCGAGGACCGCGAGCTGGAGAGCATGGAGCGGTCCGACGAGCTGGCGAAGCAGCTGAAGGCATCACAGCAGGAGCTGGCGGACAACTCAAAGGTTGTGGAGATTGAGAAGGAGTCCACCCGTGAGGCGACGGAAGAGCTGCGGAAGCGAATGACGGCGCTGGAGGAGGACCGCGCGCGGCTGCGCAAGCAGATCGAAGAGGATACGCTGACGCGGTACGACCGGATCGCCGGCTCGCGCGGGACAGCGCTGGCGCGTGTGGACGGGCAGCGATGCCTGGCATGCCAGATGGCCCTGCGTCCGCAACTGTGGAATGAGGTGCGGAGCGGGACGCTGACGCCGTGCGAGAGCTGCGGACGGCTGCTGTATTTCGACAACGAGAAGCCGTTGGAGCCGGATGCGCTGCCTGCGAAGCTGAAGAACAAGGCCACCGCGGGAGCATGAAGCGAATTTGCATTGATATGGACGAGGTGCTGGCCGATACGCTGGGCGAGCACATTGCGCGCTACAACCGCGACCACAGCGAGGCGGTGACCAAGGCTGATCTTGAAGGGAAGTGGCTGTGGGAGATTGTGTCAGTGGATCGGCACGAGCGGCTGGAAGGCTATCTGCGGTCAGAGGATTTTTTCGAGAACCTGCCGGTGATTGAAGACAGCCAGCGCGTGGTACGCGAGCTGGTAAAGCATTATGAGGTGTATATTGCGACGGCTGCGATGGAGTTTCCGAACTCGTTTGGGCCGAAGTATCGCTGGCTGAGGCGGCATTTTCCGTGGCTGCATCCTTCG
Source organism: Acidobacteriaceae bacterium (assembly GCA_030039895.1). Lineage (GTDB taxonomy): Bacteria > Acidobacteriota > Terriglobia > Terriglobales > Acidobacteriaceae > Silvibacterium. The sequence continues at coordinate 12,582 of JASHUR010000023.1, forward strand.
CATTTTGTGTATTGCGGCGACAAGGGAATTTTGAACGCCGACTATCTGATTGACGATCAGCCGCTCCACTTTCGACGGTTTGCGGGCGAGGGGATTTTGTTTTCGGCACCACACAACCTGAATGTGATGGAGTACAGGCGCGTAGACAACTGGGTGCAAGCGGGGAAGCTGTTTCTACCGGATGAGGAGTTCCAGGGTTTACAGCCCTAGGAACGCCGCAGCGCGGAGGGCTCAGATTGTGAGCGCGACAGCGGGGCACTGAGCAGCTTGTCGCCAGCCGAGGTGGGGTTTCCGGCGCTGCCGTGTGGCGAGCGGGCACCGAGCGGAGCGCCCATGGGGCGCAGGTTCAGAGTGGGCTGCGCGATCAGCGGCTGGTGCATGGTGACGATCAAGGCGACCGCTGATTCTTTTCCGGCGCAGCGGTAGGAGTGCGGAGTGCTGGCGTCGAAATAGACGGAGTCGCCGGCCTCGAGCATGCTGCCTTTGTCGCCGTGCTTGATTTCGAGAGTGCCTTCGAGAACATAAAGGAACTCGTAGCCGGGATGGACATGAGGCCGGATGTCGCCGACGCCCTTGAGGGGAATAAACTCCGCGTAGTAGGGGTCGAGACTGCGATCAGGCACCATGTAGGCGAGGCTCTCGAAGTAGTAGGTCGGGTTGTCAACACCGCTTTGAGGCAAGCGGACACGGTCGGCCTTTCTGTGCACGCGGAACAAGGTGTGCGCTTCCGGCTCGAAGAAGTAAGAGAGGTCCTTGCTGAAGACCATGGCGATGCGAGCAAGGTTACGCAGAGTCGGGACGACGCGTCCGGTTTCAAGCTGCGAGAGGAAACTGGCGGAGAGCCCGGTGTGCTTGCCCAGCTCGACGAGGCCCATGGACTTCTTGAGGCGCAGGCGCTTGATGCGCTCACCGATGCGGCGCTCGGCGATAAATGCCTCGGCTGTGGAGGCATCTACCTGATCGCGGGTCTGATTGTCAGAGCGGTTGGCTTGCTGGGCTAGCTCAGCTTTTGAGACCTTTTTTTTGCTGGTTTTGCTCGCCATGTGAGCTCCTGATGCTTCCTAATGGCTAGGATGCGGTGCCGGGGGCGCTTGTTGCTGATATTACAACAGATTTTGACTGAATAAATAACTCCTTGCGCATCTCCAGGTATGGCGAGACAAGGGAAGGCGAGACAAAAGAAGGCCATATGGCAAATCCGGCTGCGATGAAAGTGCTGGTGAGCGGTGGATCGGGATTGATCGGGGCGTCCATAGTGCGTTCGCTGGCTGAGGACCGGATTGACGTGGTTCAACTGGTGCGCCGGAAGGCAACCCATTCGAACGAGGTTGAGTGGGATCCGAGAGCAGGGGAGCCGGTTGGGGATTGGTCGAAGATGGATTGGCCGAAGCTGGAGGGAGCGAGTGCAGCGATTCATTTGTCGGGCGCGAATGTTGCGGCGCATCGCTGGACAGCGGCGTACAAGCGGGAGATTGCGGACAGCCGGGTGGGGTCAACGCGGACGCTGGTGAATCTGCTGAAAAAGCTTGAGAAACCGCCGGGAAGCCTGCTGTGCGCTTCTGCGATTGGGATTTATGGAGACCGCGGGGACGAGAAGCTCACAGAGGCGTCGCCGCCCGGAACGGGATTTTTGGCCGAGACCTGCCGGGCGTGGGAGGCGGAAGCAGACGCCGCAGCTCGAGCTGGGATGAGAGTGGTGCATCTGCGAACGGGAGTTGTGCTGGCGCGCGAGGGCGGAGCGCTGAAGAAGATGCTGCCGCTGTTCCGGGCTGGGCTGGGAGGACGGCTGGGCGACGGCCGGCAGTGGATGAGCTGGATTGCATTGAGCGATCTGGTGCGGGCAGTGAGGCATATTCTGGCGACGGATTCACTGAAGGGGCCCGTGAATCTGGTGGGGCCGATTCCGGTGACGAATGCGGAATTTACAAAGGCGCTGGGCAGGGCTGTGCATCGGCCGGCGGTACTGCCAACGCCGGCGTTTGCGCTGCGCGCTGCGCTGGGTGAGATGGCGGATGCGGCGCTGCTGGCCTCGACGCGGGTGATTCCTGTGAAGCTGGCGGAGTCCGGGTTCCACTTTGATTTTCCGGAGATCGGCGGGGCGCTACTGTCGTTGGTGTAGTCCTCTGCTAGGCTAATCGTGGAATGAGGGAGATATTGCGCGGGGCGGCTGCGAGATTTGGTGCGGCAACGAGTTGGGGGCTGATTGCGGCGCTGGCGTTCCTGACGGGGTGCGCACTGGTGGCGGCTCCGCAACCGCCGAGTTTGAAGCTGCCGCAGCCGGTGACGGACCTGACTGCACAGCGTGTAGGCGATACGGTTGAGCTGCATTGGACGATGCCGAAGCGGGCTACGGACAAGGTCATGCTAGAGGGCCCGCAAAAGGTGAAGGTATGCCGCTTTGCTGGTGGCGGGCCGTGTGCGGTTGCGGCGAACCTGCGGCTCGCGCCGGAGTCGGAGGCGAAGTTTACGGATCTTTTGCCTGGCGCGCTGCTGGCGGGCCCGTTGCGGGCGCTGACATACACGGTGGAGTTAGAGAACCAGGCCGGACGCACAGCGGGGCCGTCGAATGTTGCGGTGACGGCAGCGGGGGCCGCGCCGCCACAGATTGAGGATTTGCATGCGCGGGTGCAGCCGAACGGCGTGGCGCTGATGTGGGTTCCGGAGGGCGGCCAAGAGACGGTGCGTATTGAGCGGAAGCTTGCAGAGAGGCCAGCAGTAAAGAAGACTACGGGGACTGCGGCGGGAATGACGGCTGTTCCTGAGGAGCAGACGCTGGAGTTTACGGGAGTCGATAAGGGCTGGGTGCTGGATGGGGATGCGGCGCTGGACCATAGCTACGCTTATGTGCTCCAGCGCATTGCAAGGTTGACGCTGAACGGCAAGCAGGTAGAGGTGGCGAGCTTGCCGAGCGCGTCGGTGAGAGTGGATGCGAAAGACGTGTTTCCTCCGGCTGTGCCGAAGGGTTTGCAGGCTGTGGCGGATACGGCGGAGCATGCGATTGACCTCTCGTGGCAGCCGGACACGGACGCGGACCTGGCCGGGTATACGGTGTATCGGCGGGAGGCAGGATCGAGTGCGACG
>JASHUR010000230.1 GCA_030039895.1 Acidobacteriaceae bacterium
CGATGCCGGAGTTCAAGTCGCAGGAAGAGCTGGATACGTATATCAACAATCTTGAGTCGGACATGCGGGAGGCGGCGCGGAAGTTCGAGTTTGAGAAGGCGGCGAAGCTGCGGGACAGGATCAAGGAGCTGCGGACGAAGGAGTTTTTGTTTGCGTGATGTTCGCTGTGCTCGCAGCCAAAGGACGGGTGAGAGCCCGTCCTTTTTACATGGATTTGATTTTTGCTTTTTGCTCCTGCGCCTTGAGGTCTTGTTCAAAGTCCTGCTGGGATTCGTTGATGAAGCGGCGATAGCCGGCGGGGTCGATCCAGACGGAGGGGCCTTCTATGGGCAGCTTTGCCAGCTTCTCCTGCAGGTTGAAGTAGCTGCCGTGGGCCCCCAGGAAGATGTCGCAAGGGAGGGCCCTGAGCGTGGCGAACGTATGCTTAAAGTCCTGGGCGATGCCGGGATAGGATGCGGGATGGCCTGGCGTGGCCACGAGACGGTAGTCGCTGAGGGCGGCAACGCCTCCGACGATGACCACGTTGAGGGTTCGACCGCTGCGACTTTTCACCTGCATGGTCCAGGTGGTGCAGCCGCGGGTGTGGCCGGGCGTCTTGTGCGCGGTGAGGACGGTGCCGCCCAGTCTGACTGTATCTCCGTCATGAAGGATACGGTCAACGTGCGCGGGAGGGTATGTGTGAAGGTGATCGAAGTCGATGGCGCCGCCTGACTCGACGAGCTTGACGTCGCTGTCCATGACCATGAATTTTGCCCCCGTTTCGCGGAGGATTTGGGCGCTGCCGCCGGTGTGATCGAAGTGGGCATGGCTGTTGAGCAGTATTTTTATATTTTTCCAACGGAAGCCGAGGGCTTCGACGCTGGCGCGAATCTGGGGCGGCGATGAGGGCAGGTTGGCATTGATGAGTATGTCGCCGTCCGGCGTGGTGATGAGGTAAGAGGCAAGGTCGCGGCTGCCGACGTAATAAAGGTTTCCAGCGATGCGGAATGGTTTTTGCGGGGTGGTCCATTCGGGGTCGACGCCGGGAGCAGCGAAAGCAGAGAGAGACGTGAGGAAGCAGACAACGGCGAAGAGCGACACGAGACGGCGCAAAGGCATGTTGCCCTGATATCAACTCCGGATGTGGATTACAAGTAACACCACAGAGTCGCCGATGGTCGCTGCACGTCGCAATGGCGGGAAGTTATGCAGGAAAGCCGAGGGAGCGACAGGCGTGACAGCGAGCGGTTATTACCACCGGATGCCCTTTTCGCCCATCGAGGCGAAGACATCCAGAAGGTTGGTAATCCCCAAGAGCTCGCGAAGCTGTTTGCCAATGTGAATGAGCTCGAGGGTTGATCCGGCAGAGCGGGCGGATACGTAAATGCGAACCAGAGTGCCGAGACCGAGACTGTCGACGCGGGTGAGATCGGTGAGGTCGAGGATGATCCGTTTGTAGTCTGGCAGAAGAGCTTTGACCTCGTTATAGAGGACATCGCCGACACCGGCGACGAGCTTGCCGTGGCACTTGACGATGGCTGCATTCGGGGTGCGCTCGATTTCAAGGGTAAGAGGACAGGCGGCAGGGGCAGACATTTATATCTCCCTCGTTCAGAAACCAGTACACGCGATTTTTGCATACGCGGAGGGAGATTGAAACAAAGATTTGCAGCCCGGCGCGCGGGACAAAGGCAATCGCGCTGGATTAACCGCCGTAGGCGAACACGGTATAGAGGTTGGTGACTCCAAGAAGATCGCGAATCGGCTTGCCGATGTTGACGAGTTCAAGGGTGCTTCCGGATGACCGGGTGGAGACGTAAAGGCGGATGAGCGCGCCGATGCCGGTGCTGTCGATTTTGGTCACCTTCTCCATATCGAGAAGGATTTTTTTGTTCTGGGGAATGATTTCGCTGATGGTGTCGTAGAAGTATTTTTGCGCGCCAGCCACAAGTTTGCCGGAACAGCGCACGACGGCGATGTAAGTGGTTCGTTCGATATGAAGCGTGATGAGATTAGCTGCGGCAGGGTCAGACATTCAGCGCTTCCTTGTCATACTTCGGCATTACACTCCTGACCATACGCCAAGATTCTCGCACAACGCCCAAGAGAATGGAAAGTAAGGGCGTTTTGCGGGATCTGGCGGCCGGGAGCTTGCGAGGAGCCGAGCTTCGAGGGCTGCCACAGGTCTGCTGATCTACTGGTCCATTGTCATGGCGGGCATGGGAGAGCGGTCCATGTTGTCGTGGCCGTGGTCATCGTTGATCGACCATACATCTTTTGGATTCTTTTCGTAGGGATAGACGTGGACCATCCAGCCGAAGACGTGGGGGTAGAAGGTGCCTCCGGCGGCTTCGCAGGCTGCGCGTGTGTTGATGGAACCGAGCGCTCCGAATTTGGGGTGCGGGCCGAAGCTTTCGCGGATGTGGCCGAGGGGTGCGCGGCAGAAGTTTACGTGCTGGTGCCAGCGCGCGATGCTGAGGGGGATGCGGCTGTTGAGCTCGTCCTCACTGGCGGTGACGCGGTCGGTGTACATGACGCCGATGAGCTTGTATCCGCCATCGGGCGTTTTGCGGTAGAGCAGCGACGTGGGCTTGAGCGGATCGAAATAAGTCTGCGCTTCGATGGCGTTTGCGGGTTTGGTGAAGTGGTACATCGACTGAGGCACGTTCGGAAGGAAGATGTGGTAGCCGTCGGCGAGCGCCTTGCGGTAGTCCTGATAAGGCGCCATGGCCTCTTTGGCGTCGGCAACGATGGCGGCGGCGCGCTGCTTGTCGCCGGGTTGCAGCGGGCGCAGGGCGGTCAGGTACATATGACCGGCCATGCCGGACATTCCGCCAGTGGGCGCACCCGTTGCGGGGACAGACTGCTGGGCGATGGCGAGGGACGCGCAGAGAGTGAACGCGCCGATGGTGATGAGCGAAGGGCGATGGTGCTTAGTGGGGTGCATATTCGATGCTCCTGACTGGCTTACATCATGGGGGCCCCTAGTGAATGCGGACATCTCCGGAGCCGGTTTCGACGCGTACGATTGGGCCGCCGCCATAGATTTCTCCGGTGACGTGGTGACGATCCAGGCTTCCGTGAGTGGTAAGCGGCGGGTCACTACGGACCTCGCCGGAACCGGTGCTGGCGTCGAGGTTGTAGGCGCTATGTCCGGTGTTGAGGGTGACGGAGCCGGAGCCGGTTTCGAGTTTCCAGCCGTCGCCGGGGTGGCCGGAGACGGTGATGTCGCCAGAGCCGGTCTCGGCGTAGAGGCCACCGGTGACGCCATCGAGCTCGATGGAGCCGCTTCCGGTCTCTGCCTTCACATAATGCGCGCCGTTCATCCATGCATGAATGTCGCCTGAGCCGGTGCCGAGGGAGACGTCTCCGGTGAGGTTGTTGGCGTAGATGCTCCCGGAACCCGTGGATGCTTTGAGCGGAGCGTTGAGGTTGGTGATGTTGAGGTCACCGGAGCCGGAGCCGGCATCGACGGTGGTGCCCTGCGGCACGGTCACAACGTAGTCGATGGACACGTTGTGGTAGTGGGTGTGCTGGCCGACCTCGATGTCGTTCCCGTTTTGTTCGATGGGAGGATTGTCGGTGACCTGGCGGACGTTCTCCTCCGGCGAGCCGGAGAAAAGGCCCATCGATGAGTGCACATGGCCGATGATGTGGACAGAGCCGGCGGGACCGGGCGTGATGTGGATGTATCCGGAGCCGGTGCTGATGGTGAGGTTAGCGGGGCCGTTCACCGTGAGTGTTTTGTCGAAGGTGCCTTCGGCGGCGAACAGGGCCGCGGGAGTGAGCGCGAGCGCGACGATTGCTGCGGCAAGGCGAAGATTCATGGTGGTCCTCCAA
>JASHUR010000231.1 GCA_030039895.1 Acidobacteriaceae bacterium
ACGCGCTGGCGAAACCCGACGGTTGAGGAGTTGGCAAGATTGTTGGCGATGGTATCAAGGTTCAGCTGCTGCGCGGTCATGCCGCTGGCGGCGGTGTAAAGGGCTCGAATCATGGGTGCATCTCCTTAAAATCGCAAAATCTGATTTCTGCTTCTTCGCTAGACCTTTGGCAGCTGCTCGCAGGCCGTCTTGTTAAGATCGCTGTCGAAGAGCACCAGCGCCTTCTGCATCATCTCGGCCTGCCGCTGCGCCAGGATCAAATCCAGCGTGCCCTGAATGACATTCTGGTTGGAGCCTTCGAGCGCCCCCTGATGCAGCGTGGCCGCAGTGGACAGCTTCGGCTTGACGCCGGCAACAGGCGAAAAGAAGTTCGCGCCTTCCGGCGCCAGCGAGGCCGCCGATGGAAAGCTGAAGACTGCAATTGTCCCGCTGACCGCTCCGTCGACCGAGATCACCCCGTCTGCGCCGATGGTGACGTCTCCGGCAGGAACGCGGATGGGCCGACCTTTTGGATCAAGAACCGGCTCGCCTGAAGCGGTGATCAGCAGTCCGGTGCTGGAGCGGTGGAAGCTGCCGTCGCGGGTGTAACGCACACCATTTTTTGTCTGGATGGCGAAGAAGCCCTGACCTTCAATCGCCACATCAAGAGGATTACCGGTGGTCGTGAGTGCGCCCTGGTCAAGATCAAGCTGGCTGCCGCCGAGCACGCCGAAGTTGTTCACCGTGCTGTCGAGCTGGTCACCGGAAGCACCCGGACCCATCAGAGCCGAGCGAAAATACTCGCGTTCGGCACGGAAGCCCTGCGTCCCGGCGTTGGCCAGATTACTGGCCGCCGTATCCAGCGCCTCCGAACGGGCCAGCCAGCCGGAAAATGCCGCGTAAAAGCCGCTGCTCACTGTGTGTCTCCTTCTGGTGTCAAGAGGAGCAAGAAGCGGGCCGAAAATTGTTAAGAGAAGATTAGGAGCCGCTAACGGTCATGCTGCCTAAAGGCCCCGGGCGCTATTGCATTGACTCGCAGACCAGTGTGACGGAAAAGTTGTGACCTCCAAAGCGATAGTAGTGCTCCATGCGGAACTCGGGGCGCTGCGTATGCAACTGATAGTTGGTCCCGGTCACAACGGTCGGCGTCGAAAGCATGCAGCTCGAAGCCAGCGTGGACAGCTTGCCTTTCCATGCTCCCGCAACCATGTTGCAGATCTCGCCGATCGCATCCTTCACAGTGGCATCCAGAGAGGCCATCTCAATGCCGGTCAGGGCGGTCGCCATTCTCATCGCAGACTGTTCGCCGCTGCGCAGCACACAAACGCCGCTCATGGCCCCGGCAAGTCCAATCACTGCCGAAATGGTTTCGGGCTCATCGATGGGGCAATCTTCCATCGACTCGCAACTCACGCCCATCATGAGCCTGAAGACCTCATCCACCGCTTCATCCATTGCCTTCCCGTAGGCGCTAACGGGTTCCGTCTGCTTCACTGCCAGTCCCATCGACCGCTCTCCTGTCTCTCACTGCTGTCCATCACATTTCAACTGATCATGCGCCTACCAAGGGCAGTACGCGCTCCTTGACCTGTTCGGCGGTGAACGGCTTCCGGATATAGCCTTGCGCTCCGGCCACAATTGCCTCGCGCACGTGGTCTTCACTTCCCTCGGTCGTAATCATTACCACCGGAACGTCGGGGGCAAGCTGCTGCGCACGCATCTGGCGGAGGAATTCAAGCCCATCCATGTTCGGCATATTGATGTCGGAAAGGACCAGGTCAACGCGCTTCTGACGCAGCACGTCAAGGGCCTCGACACCGCTTGAAGCCTCATATACCTCTGTAATCGCCAAGCCGGCCTGACGCAAGGCTCGCTCGACAATCTTGCGCATCACGGATGAATCATCCACGATCAGAGCAGCAATCTCACTCATTCCAGAACTCCCTCGCAATACCCTTATCGGCGTCCGGAAGAAGAACTCTAGGACGGGAGAGCGTACAGAAATGCTTCTATGGGAATCGGACCACTGACCCAATCACATCCTCAATACCGCTTACCGCGGCCTGTGCATGGTCCCGGCTCTCCATGTCGCGCCAAAGCCGCAGCCATACAAGATCGTGAACACGCACCAGCCGGGCCTCCGCCGGCTTCTCCTTTTCGATTTGGCGGCTGAAGGCCTCAGCCAGCAACTCGAGGTTTCCGGCCTCGATCAACCTGGCGCGGGCAAAATGGCCCTGAGCGAACAGCCGCTGCGCCTCGCGGAACTCCGTCGCACCCAGCAAACCAGCAACAACCTGCAAACCGACCATGCGCTCCATGGCCAACGCCAGGCTGTGATCAATGCGGTCCTCAAAGGCCAGATAGAGCCGGCCTGAAGCAGTGAGGCGGAGAGGCACAAAACCAAAGCTTTCCGAGAACAGGCGGGGGACAATGTTGGCCGGAAGGCTTCCCGCTTGCTTCTCCAGCGAAAAGACCGGGCAGCTCCACTGCAGACCAAGCGCCTGGGTAAGCTGCTCCTCTTTGAGGCCGCGATGGGCAACCAGCCACTCCCCAAGACGCAGGCGCGAACCTTTCCGTTGGGCTTCGAGCGCATCCTTAAGGTCCTGATGCGTGATCCAGCCCTGCGTCAGCAGTGTCAGCCCGATCGGCACGCGGTGGCGGTGCGGCGGAGCCGGCCGCGCCTCGGCCTGCTCGCGGCGCAACAAGTCTTCCACGCGTGCCCTGGTGCAAGCCGGACTGCACAGCCAGCCACCCTCCACCACCGGTACGCCCCGTTTTCGCCACAACTGCAGCCAGCCACTGGCGCAGCGCGGATTGGCACAGACTGGAAACGCGCGCGCGCGGCGCGGCGCGGTCTCTGCCATCAGCTGAGGCTGAGCGGAAATCCGAGGTTCGTACTGCACGTCCCCACTAGAATTCAGAACAAGCATCGGATGCTCTCCAGACATTTTTTCGGCTCTGCAACCTCCAGTACACGCAGACCAAAGGTCCCGTTCACCAGCACCACCTCGCCGCGCGCGACAATTTTGTCG
>JASHUR010000232.1 GCA_030039895.1 Acidobacteriaceae bacterium
AATTGCCATGCCCGGAGCGCAATCGGAAACCAGCGTCCGGAGCGATTTGCCCAGGAAGGCAACGTCCGGAGCGCTCTCCTTGAAGCTCTTTTCAAAGGCGTTCCAATCACGATAAGCGTGCTTATCTGTCGGGTCCTCGACGTTCAGCAGCGTGAATTCGGCGTGGTTCAGCTTTGCGATCTGGTACGCGAAGGCTGCGATCCAGGCGGATTCCGGGTCGAGCGTGGTTGCGCAGATTACGGTTTTGGGGTTCCAGACCGGGTTCGGATCGTCCTTGACCTTAGGTCCTACGAGCAATACGGGGCACTTGACCTTGCGCAGGATGGCCTCCGCGTCAGAGCCGAGTAGGAAGCGCTCAAATCCAGTCCTGCTGTGCGTTCCGAGGACGATGAGGTCGACTTTGTTCTCATTGATGAAGCTGAGGACCTCGTTTCTGATCGCGCCGGTCATGGAGAAGGCTTCAGCCCAATAGCCCTGAGACCGCAGCTCGGAACCGGCCTGATCAAGGCGATGCTCCAGACGCTGCTCGATTCCCTCTTCATCAATCCATGCGGCCTCCGGCGGAGTCACCATATTGATGGGCTCGGAGACGTGGACCAGGAAAAGACGCGAGTCGTACTTTTTGGCGATGCCTTTGGCATACTCAAGCGCCTGATTTGAAGCGTCGGAGAAATCAGTTGGTACGAGGATGCGGTCAAACGATGTTGCGACCTGAGCCAGGGTAGTCATAACGGCCTCCAGCAGGCTGCCGGAGCGAAGGCGTGGAACCTGCTCAAACCTCAATCTATGGGACGGCGTGTAAGACCGCAGTGCCGGCGATCACAGGGCGCGTGTGACGAAGCATCGCCAATGCGACGAAATATCGTCTCGTCACTCGGAGATGATCCATCGATTCCAGAGTTTACGCTGGGCTTGTTATTCATTTTTTATCTGTGATTTACGGCACACTGGCAGCGTGACGAGGAGTTTGGCCAGCGGACTGCCATATACAGGGCAGAGCAGGAAAGAAGGCGGTTGTGAGAGTTTCCACGCATGAACATCCCGACGGTCTGACCTTGAGGGTTGAGGGAAGGATTGTGGGCGAATGGGCTGCTGAGCTGGAGCGGTTTTGGGAATCGTTCCATCCACTGATTGGGGCCAGGAAAGTATGGCTTGATATCTGCGACGTCGCATTTATGGACCGCCGCGGAAAAGAGATTCTGCAAAAGATTTTTGCTGCAACGAAAGCCGAAATACTTGCTGATTCACCACTGACGCGGCAATTTGCCGAGGAAGTGAAACAAACTCCGTACAAGAATGGACTGGGAGAAGTTTATGAATAACCTGCATGGATTCGAAATGAGCCAGAAGTGCCAGGCCTGCAAACTGAGGATGAACGGCTATTTGTGCAACCTCTCCCCGGTTGCGGCGAAGGAGTTCGAAGCGATCAAGTACTCCTCAACGTACCCGCCAAACTCGATGCTGTTCCTGGAGAATGAGCCGGCGCGCGGCATTTACCTGCTATGCTCGGGCGAGGTGAAACTCTCAGTGAGTTCTCGAGGCGGCAAGACCCTGATCCTGCGAATTGCGAAGCCGGGGGACATTCTCGGGCTTACTGCAAATATGTCCGGCTCGCCGTATGAAGCCAGCGCCGAGACACTTCATCCGTGCCAGATTGCATTTGTCCGGCGGGAGGATTTTGTGAACTTTACGCAGAAGTACCCTGAGGCCTACCGGACCGTAGCACAGCAACTCGGCGGCCAGTATGCTGTGGCCTGCGAGCAACTGCGAACCGTGGGCCTTTCGACGTCGGCACATGAGAAGCTCGCCAGGCTGATCCTGCACTGGTCGTTTGAGGGTAAGACAACTCCGGAAGGAACGCAGATCAAGGTGCCGCTTACGCATGAGCAGATTGCCGAGTGTGTCGGCTCGACCCGGGAGACAGTAACGCGCACACTGAGCGAGTTCAAGCAGAAGCACCTGGTCCAGCTCAAGGGTGCGACCATGATCATTCCGAATCGCGCGGCGCTTGGAGCCATTGGCGGAGCATAGGCCGCCGTGGACTCTGAGGGGCGTGGCCGTTACGGCAGCCTCAGGGATAGCGTGCCTGATTGGAATCCTGAAGCGTCACCGATCTCGGTTGGTCGGGTTGAGTTTGAACTTCAGGCTTCGGGATAGGCGATCTCTGAAGATGCTATCGGCTGCGCCCCTTTTTCATGCTCGAATGTCTTTGCAGCCTCGAAATTGAACGTGCGTCTTCCTGTTTCCGGTAAGCTGGAACCCATGCAGGCGATCGAGTTATGATTTTGCGTTACCGATTCTTTACACGGATGGAACGGCCGCAGTGTAGGATTCTGCCGTCGCGCCGTTTGAGCGGTGACCTGACGCGGCTGGGAACAGGGGTATGAGGGGAACGATTGGCGAGAACCACTTATTGACGCATGCCCGGGAACTGTTTGAAAAGTTCTTCGAGTTTTCGCCCGATGCAGTCCTAGTGGTTGCGCAGGATGGCCGTATCCTGAAGGCCAATCCGCAGGCGGAGCGGTTATTTGGCTTCCCACCCGGACAGATGACGGACGCGACCATCGAGAGCCTGGTTCCTGAACGCTTTCGAGGAGCACACTCCAGGCATCGCGAGCAGTATCAGGCGAATCCCCATTTACGCCCTATGGGAGCCAACCTAGAGCTGTTCGGAAGAAAGATGGATGGCAGCGAATTTCCTGTCGACATCATGCTCAGCCCTGTGCGAGTTGGCGGCGAAGACATGGTGCTTGCCGCCGTGCGGGACACCACTACCCGGAAAAAGATGCAAGAGCAGCTTCGCCGCAGCGAAGAGCAGTTCAGGCTGCTCGTTGAGGGAGCGCAGGACTACGCCATTTTTATGCTGGATCCCGAAGGCAAAGTGGCTACATGGAATCCGGGGGCCGAGCGCATCAAAGGCTACCGGGCAGAGGAGATCGTTGGCCAGCACTTTTCCCGCTTCTATTTGCAGGAAGATGTTGAGCGCGGCAAGCCGGAACGCATACTTGAGATTGCTCGAAGGCAAGGCCGCTACGAAGCGGAGGGTTGGCGGCTTCGCAAGGATGGGTCGCGATTCTGGGCCAACGTGATCATTACGGCCCTCCATGATAAAGGCGGCAAGCCGATCGGGTTTTCCAAAGTCACGCGCGATTTTACGGACCGGAAGAAGGCTGAAGAAGCGCTTGTTCTGCAACTGAGCCGCGCGATGCTCTCCGATCTCGACATTCGCAAAATGCTTGGGGCTATCGCTGCAGGAATTCAACAAATTGCACCGAATGATTATGCCGCAATCGCCTTGTACGATGATGAGATCGACCGGTTGCGAGTCCACGAACTGTCTCCCCATCCAAGTTCGAAATATCAGGGGGAAACCCTGCTTCCGATTGAAGAGACCCCAAGTGGCGAGGCCTTCCGACAACGGAGACCGCTCTTTTGGAAAGACATCCGCCCCGGGGAATTTACCGACGAAAGCTTTGCGCGCTATACGAAGGCAAACCTGAAGTCGGGATGCTGGCTGCCGCTGGACACCCATGATCATGTAATCGGAACGCTGTTTATCGGCAGCCGGCGCGAGTCTGCGTTCGATCCCAAGGATGCGGAGATGCTCGTTCAGATTGCGCATCAAATCGCGCTCGCAATCGACAATGTCCAGGCGATTCGGCAGATTGAGGACCTGACCACAAAGCTTCGCGAGGAAAAGCACTACCTTGAAGAAGAACTCCGCACCGAATACAGCTTTGAAGAAATCGTTGGCGAGAGTCAGGGCTTAAAGCGCGTGCTCAAGCAGGTGGAGATTGTAGCCCCGACGGACGCGACCGCTCTGGTTCTGGGAGCGACCGGAACAGGCAAGGAACTGATTGCCAGAGCGATCCACAGTCTGAGTCCGCGACGGGAGCGGACATTTGTAAAGCTAAACTGCTCGGCAATTCCACTGGGATTACTTGAGAGCGAGTTGTTCGGGCATGAGAAGGGCGCATTCACAGGCGCGGTTATGCAGCGCATTGGGCGCCTGGAGCTGGCGCACATGGGGACGCTGTTTCTGGATGAGATTGGCGACCTGCCTCTGGAGCTCCAGCCCAAGCTGTTGCGCGCGCTACAGGAACGGGAGATCGAGCGGCTTGGCGGCAGGAAGACGATTCCGGTAAATGTGCGGCTGATTGCCGCAACCAATCGCGACCTGGCCAAGATGGTCAAAGAGGGCCAGTTCCGGAGCGATCTGTATTACCGGCTGAAAGTGTTCCCGATTTCGATCCCCTCATTGCAGGAGCGGCCAGAGGACATTCCGCTGCTGGTGAATTATTTCGTGGCCAAACATGCGCGGCGCATGAACAAGCAGATCAGCACGATTCCGGCCGATGTAATGAAGGCACTGGCGCGATGGCACTGGCCCGGCAACGTGCGCGAGCTGGAAAATTTCCTGGAACGCGCGGTTATTTTGACGCACGGCACAACGCTGCGGGCGCCGCTGGGTGAACTGGAGGCCGCGGAAGAGCCAAAGGAAAACGCGGTGTATGATCTGCGGTCCAATGAGCGTGAGCACATTTTGCGCGCTTTGCGCGACGCCAAGGGAAATATTGGTGGGCGCGGTGGGGCAGCGGAGAAGCTAGGGCTGAAGCGCACGACGCTCAACTCCAAGATCAAGAAACTGGGGATTGAGAAACACGAATATGCTTGAGCGCAGTCGTACCCGTTATTCTGTGTCAGCCTTCCGAAACTTAGACGGCTTGCTTCAATTCATCGCATACATCCACCACGGCGACTCCTTCGGTTGCCGGCATGCACAGCACCGGGCAGGAGACATTTGAAATCACCTGCAACACAGTGCTTGAGGGAAGATCTTTATCCGAGAGCACCCGTGATGGCGATCCCAGAACAACAAGGTCCGCGTGCGAATCTCTCGCGTACTTTGCAATCACCTCTCCCGGGTTTCCCGAGGTTATGAAGTGTTCGACGGGCACGGTGTGCGATTCATTGAAAGGGGCAAGGAACCTCAGCCGCTCCAGAAGCACTTCCTGCGCCATTTTGCTTTTTGCCTCAGAGGAATGGAGCACCAGCAACTGGCCGTGCGCGATGCGATGAGCGGATGAAAGAGCGCACAGAGATGCCCTAGAGAAATCAGTTGCGATCAGGACGGTGCGCCACTGTCCAGCCCAGGGCAACAGCGCCTCCGCGTCGGGCGTGACGGTAAGGATTGGGCATGGAGCCTTGGCAAGCAATTGCCGCGCAATCGTTCCCAGAGCGACACGTCCCGCCTCAGTCCTTCCGCGTGTTCCAAGAACAAGCAGCT
>JASHUR010000233.1 GCA_030039895.1 Acidobacteriaceae bacterium
CCGGGCAGATTCACTCACATGGTGTGGCCCTGGTTCCGGAACTGAACCGTGGATTTATCACGGACGGCGGAGGTAGCGGCGCCGTTGTCGTCTTCGATACCAGAACCTATAAGGTGCTCGGACGCATACCCACCATGCCCGACTCTGACGGCATCATCTTTGACGCCGCGGCAGACCGCATCCTGACCGTGTCTGGAGACAGCCATGCATTAATGACCCTCAATCCCGATATCAACCCAAGGAACGGAAGGATCGACCCGCCTATCGACCTCGGCGGCTCCCCTGAGTTCCTTGCCTCCGATGGAACTGGCAGGGTCTACGTTAATTTGCCGGACGAAAACCTTGTCGCAGTCGTCGATCTCCACACCCGCAAGGTAGTTGCGCGCTGGCCGGTCGCTCCTGGCGGCAAACCTGTAGGGATGGCAATCGATCCGGTCCATCATCTTCTCTTCATCGGCTGCCGCAATCCGCAAATGCTGATCGTGATGAGTACCAAGACCGGCAAAGTCGTCGCGGCGTTGCCGATTGGCTCAGGAAATGACGCCGTGCGCTATTTTGATGGCCAGGCCTTCGCAAGCTGTCGCGATGGCTCACTGACCATTGTCGGCAAGATAGCTGGGCAATTCCAGGTCGTGCAGACGGTGACGACTGCTGATGGCGCTAGAACTATGGGTCTGGACAAAATAAATCGCCGGATCTTTCTACCTACAGCACAATTTGAGCCTGCAGCAACTGGATCGCGGCCGAAAATGAAACCCGGAAGCTTTGAGATCGTCGTAGTTGCAAGCCGGTAAGAAATTCTTTTGAGTTCGATGAGTGGTTCGGCACTTTTGTCGCTCATTGAAATGGGGACACCGGATGATAAGCGAGAAGCCCGTTTGCTAGAACCATTTCTTGCTTCTGCGCGCAACCAGAGCTTAATGAGAATCGGCTTACCGCGACATTCGACATTTCGCTCCGGGATTGGAAATCGCTGTACTCTGGCTCACATCTGGCGCTGATGCGCGGGTCAGAAAAGACCGTCAGCTGGAACTGAGAGCGGACAGGAAAAGCTTCCCCCCGCGATTTCTCGCGAAGGGGAAGGCAAACTGAAGCAGGGTCAATCCTAAAGATGGTGATGACGATTCCGTCACCACCTGAAGAACGATCGGGTCACAACCTGTCAGCAGAACCGTGGCAGGTGCCGACGCCCTTATCGCTGAAAGTAGCCGGGCCCGTTGTTTGCGCAGGATCCTTCAATGCGGACTCGAAATCCCATGCGTAGCCGTTCGGAAGGAGCGTCAGCCCCATCACGCCCCAGAATTCCCCGCTTGACGCCTGGAGATTCTGAGCGTTGAAGTTGGGGTTGCCGGTAGGATCAGCGGCTGTGGTGTCGGCCGTGACGACAGTATCGAGTGTCTCGCCACCGGTGCCCACGACGAATTCGCGAATGCCGTTCTTTGGATCGTAATTGGAGTTGGGATCAAGGGGGCGGTAACGGGCATAGAGATGATCGTGTCCGTTCAGCACCAGGTCGGCGTGGTACTCATACAGCAGTTGCCAAAAGGCCTGAGCGGTCGTGCCCTCCAGGGAGAGGCCGTTGGCAGGACTGTAGGTAGGCTGGTGCCAGTAGGCGAGCGTGCAGGCGGAATGATTCGCCGCGAGATCTTTTTTCAGCCACTGGAGTTCGGCGGCAAACCAGGAGCCCGTGGTCGAACAACCGCCCGGCTGTGTCTCGCACTCAATATTGAGCGAGATGAGATGCCACGAACCCAGATTGTAGGAGTACCAGCCGTTCCCGACCCCCACTGGCCCGCCGTTGATGTTGGTTCCGAGTCCGCCCGACTGCTGGAATTGCCCCGCCTGTCCATACGAATACGGTACGGGCTGGGTGAAAGTACCGGCGGTATCGGGGTTGCCGGAGATCGTGGCCGTCATGATAGACCCGTCGGCATTATGCTGGACCCCGTTGAAGTATGAGAAGTAGCCGTAGCCGGCAACGCCGACGGCGCCGTGCTCGGTATAAAACTCGTGGTTGCCAGGCGTAGGCCGCGTGATTAATTTGAATGCGCCATAGGTCAATTCATACGAGTTCTCAAAGTCAGAATACTGGCCCACCTGGTATTGCTCGTCGCCGAGAAGAGCGACGCGGTCAGGTTTCATATTTTCAATCTGTTGTGCAGTGACCGCCTGGCTTTCGAGCAGATTCTGAGCGGTGTCCCCGCTGCAGTTTTCGCCGGTCTTCTCACCCGGCTCTTCCTCGCCAGGCTGGCAGGCGACGTCGCCAACCACCGCCAGTACGGGCGGGTTATGCAACTTGTTGTAGGGCCACGGATTGTCGTTCGGCACCCAATTGCCGCTTGACCATCCCTTAAGGTTCAACCACCACTGGTTATTGGAGTTTTGATTCTGTGCCTTTGCTCCAGGTGTAAATACCAGCACCGAGGCGGCTGCTCCGATGAGCACTGCCGCACGCAACCTACCCTGTGTCGACTTCATGCAGACCTCACATTTCCGATTTGTGATCGGGGACAGTTGGCAGAACACCAATCTCATATCCCTTCCATATTTCGCATGCATGTCGAACGTGTGAAAAAGCCGTGACAAAGATGATTGGGGAGGTCGCTTAGGCATCGGCAGTGGGAATGTTCGTGCCGCAACCTGATGTCGCGGTTCAAACTGCGCCGCGGGACTAACTCCCAACTGTTGGGTTCGCAGAATCGACATCCCGCCCGGTTTTGCACTGGATGCGGTGCTCAGGCGTAGCGAAACAGCGCCATAAAACCAAAGTCCATGTGCAGCTGCATATGGCAGTGAAACAGCGTGAGGCCTGGGTGGTCGGCGACCAGATCGACTGTTGCGCGTCCATAGGCGGGAACGATCACCGTATCCTTCATGATGCCGGCCGTCGGCTTGCCGTTGAGCTCGACGAGTTCGAACCTGTGCCGGTGGATGTGCAGCGGGTGAGAATCGTCGCTGCGATTGTGAAACACCAGCCAGTAGCGGCGTCCCTGCCGGAACACGAATTCCCCGTCATGCGGATATTCTCTGCCGTTAACGAGCCAGTGATTGATCCCACCGGGGCCGCCCGGCACTTTTTCAAAGACCATGTTGATGGTTTGGTCTGGCGCGGGGTGCGGCGCGGCTGTGCCAAAGATCGTGTAATCCCAGCGCGACTTGGGAGGCGGAGTCCATTGCGCGGCTCCCTGCCGATTGCCGTACTCCACCACGATGCCCATGCCGGCTTGCCGCGCGCCGTCGCGGATCTCCCCCAAGACCCAGATGCCCGGGTTGTCCATCTTTACGATCGCATCCACGCGCTCGCCTGGCGCGATCTCAATCACATCGACCGGATGAGGGGCCGGCACGGGATTGCCGTCGAGGGCGACAATCTGAAACTTGTGGCCGGGTAATGCAAGGCGGTGAATCTGGGCGGCGCTTGCGTTAAGCAGGCGCATGAGCACTCGCTCACCTGGTTGTACGCGGAGGGGATCGCCCGCTCCGAGGATTTTGTCGTTGATCGAATAAAGGGGAGCGTTGACTTCGAGTCCGTTCTGCCGCAGGTCCGGCTTGCGGGGTTTCTCGGGCATCGGGTCGCTGGGATCGGGCGGCATCTCGTCCTGATCGACCGTCGACAGGAAATATTCCCATTCATGCAGCGCCAGAAAGACTTCCTGATCGTAGCGACCGGGGTCACTCGCGGAATCGACCATGAGAAACCCAAACTGGCCCGTGTACGTGCCGCGATGCAGGTCCAACATTGCTGCGGTGTGCGAGTGGTACCATCGCGAGCCCGCCGGCGTGGCTACGAATTGATAGCGGCGGCGCCCATGCGGCGGGACGGGAGGCGTGCCTTCTTCTTCCACCCCATCCACTTCCGGCGGAACGAATAGTCCATGCCAATGCACGTACTCCGGAACGTCTGTCTCGTTCACAACTTCGACGGTGACGGACTGGCCCTCGCGCACCCGCAGAAGGGGACCGGGGACCCGATTGCTGTAGCCGATGGTGCTGACGACAACCTGCGGGGCCAGTTCGACCAGCATGGGTGCAATTTGCAGGGTGAAATCCGCCGCATGCGCGGTGGCCTTCGGTCCCAACAGCGCCATCGGAAGCTGTGGCGGCGTCGGAGCCTTCTGGGGGCCTGGCGACTCCCCTAACGCGGGCCGCAGCCTGGCCGCCCCAGTTGCGATCATGGTGGCCCATCCAAGCCTTACAAAATCTCTTCGCCTCATGCGATCCTGGTCCGCGCTGCGAATCCCATCATACAGACGAGCATCTCATGCCATTCCTTCCCCGTGTGGTTGAACGGTTGGGCATGATGATTTTTTTAATCCTTTAATGTTTCGTCGGATTCTGACGGAGGTCAGTTGAATTGGAGAAGAGAGCACTCAATAACAGGCGACAAAATCGGCTCACCAAGTTAGGCGCTCCTGAGGGCGCGAGACCCAGCACACAGGCTAAATGTCGACTGATTCCTGCCCCTGAGCTTCATTTTCTACAGCCTCTAAGAATGGCATCAAACTGACGAGAGAAGCTCGTCTTGTCATGAATCGGCCGGACGTGGTTCTCAACGACACATAATCGCCGAGTCTCCACTGCGGTCGGATTTGTATCTGGAAGTCGGCCGCCTCCGGCGATCCAGACATCTCGAATTTCAACGGTTGACTTCAGGGCAATGCACTCATTGAGGTTCAGCTTGGCGGTGACCTTGCGCGATCAGAAACGAAAAATCCGGGGATGCAAAAAAGCTACTCAGGCCTAGCAGTCGTTGTGGTGAGTAGATGAATCGTAAAGGTGCTGGGGAGGTCGCCAGTTGCAGCGCGATTGTGTGAAACTGGATTAGTCGCTGAGCAACCGGTACTACAACCGGTACCAGCACAAAACGGGTAGCGCAAAACGCTGCATAGTTTGGCCATGTAAGCCACTGTAATTATTGTGCTTACGGATAAACAGGGGCCTGTAGCTCAATGGTTAGAGCAGGGGACTCATAATCCCTTGGTTGGGGGTTCAAATCCCTCCGGGCCCACCAGGGAACTCGCCGCCATGCCCACGCGACTGGACACCATCCTCGCCGCAACGCGCTCCACTTTGGAAGCGGCGCGCGCGTCTGTCCCTTTGGCCGAGCTGGAGCGCCGCGCCGCGCTGCACCAGCCGCGCGGATGGGCCGCTGCACTGCGCCGCCGCGCC
>JASHUR010000234.1 GCA_030039895.1 Acidobacteriaceae bacterium
GAGAAGCATCATTGCAGGAAGGATGAGACGATTTTGAGCAAGATATGCGATGCAGAAAAACGAGTTTAGACTCGGATATTTTGCTGGTACCTTGCTTCGTTAAGCCCTGTTCCTGAGGCACCTGGCACGGTATACTTAATCATTGTGATTGCTACCACTTTTGACACCCTCTCTACCGGGCCCGAGGCGGGTTCGACTCCAGCTGAAAAGCGTGTTCTTCTGCTGAAGCCCCGCGGCTTCTGTGCCGGCGTCGTGCGTGCGATTGACGTGGTGAAGATTGCGCTGGAGACCTTTGGTGCGCCGATCTACGTGCGCAAAGAGATCGTCCATAATCGCTTTGTTGTGAATGAGCTGGCGGAGAAGGGCGCAATTTTTGTGGACGATATCGACCAGGTCCCGGAGGGCAAGCGCGTTATTTATTCGGCGCATGGGGTATCTCCCGCGGTGCGGGAGCGATCTAAAGAACGAGGGCTCAAAGTGATTGACGCCACTTGTCCGCTGGTGACGAAGGTGCATGTCGAGGCGATCAAGTTTGCCAAGCAGGGGTACTCGCTGGTGCTGATCGGACATCGCGACCACGATGAGATTGAGGGCACGCTGGGCGAGGCCCCGGACGTGACGCAGGTGGTGTCGAGTGCGGCGGAGGTGGAGACACTCCAGGTTCCGGACCCCGAGCATGTGGCATACCTGACCCAGACAACACTGTCGCTGGATGAGGCGCGTGACATCATTCACGCGCTAAAGGTGAAGTTTCCGAAGATTGTGGGGCCGCACTCGCAGGACATCTGCTATGCGACAGAAAACCGACAGCAGGCAGTCAAGAACGTGGCGCACAATGCGGACCTGGTTCTGGTAGTGGGTTCAAACAACAGCTCGAATTCGAACCGGTTGGTGGAGGTATCGCGCAACCTGAGCACGAACGCCTTTCTGATCGACAACTCGAATGCGATCAAGCCTGAGTGGCTGAACGGCGTCTCAACTGTGGCGGTGACGGCGGGCGCGTCTGCGCCGGAGGTGCTGGTGGAAGATGTGGTTGCTTACCTGAAGTCGCGCGGCTTCGGAAGCGTTGAAGAAGTGGAAGTGATGCCTGAGAACGTGCGATTCGGACTTCCGCCGGAGATCGTGCAGGCAATACATTCGGCTCCATCGAGCCCGGCTTCGGTTTCATAGATTTTCCAATTGTTAGGTCGGAGAGCATGAGCACAGTTTCTGGACCAGGACAATCCGGGAGTTTTACAACCGGGGCAACAAAGAAAAGCCAAGTCAAATTCGGACGGATTGACGCGGATTTGGGAGAAGTCGAGGCGGCTGCGGAGCGGACGCGCGACTACATCTTCTCGCTGCAGCATCCGGAGGGGTACTGGTGTGGAGAGCTGGAAGCCGATCCTATGCTTGAGGCCGACTACATTTTTGCCCATGTTCTGCTGGGGACAGGCGACGAGGACAAGATGCGGCGCGCGCTGACGGAGATTCTGCGCTTCCAGAATGAAGACGGCGGCTGGTCGATTTATCCCGGAGGCCCTTCGAACATCAGCCTGAGCGTGAAGTGCTACTTTGCGTGCAAGCTGATGGGGATGAAGCCGGAAGATCCGATTCTAGCGAAGGCGCGGGAGTGGATACTGGCCAACGGCGGAGTGGTGAAGTGCAACACGTTCACCAAGATTTACCTGTGCTTCGTAGGGCAGTATGAATATGACGCGGTGCCCGCGGTCCCGCCTGAGATTGTGCTGTTCCCGCGGTGGTTCTACTTCAATCTGTATGAGATTTCTTCGTGGTCGCGGGCGATTCTGGTGCCGTTGTCGATTGCGTACGCGAAGAAGATGTTCAAGAAGATTCCGGCTGAGCAGGGCATAGACGAGCTGTTTGTTGGCGGACGCGAGAAGGCCGACTTGCGGCTGCCCTGGGACAAGACAAAGACCATCAGCTGGCGGAACTTCTTTCTGCTGTGTGACCGGATAACGCACTGGTTTGAGCGCATCCACATTCGGCCGCTGCGCGCAATCGCGCTGAAGAAGGCGGAGAAGTGGATGCTGGAGCGATTTGAGATGACAGACGGGCTGGGCGCAATCTATCCCGGCATTCTGAACTCGATTATTGCGATGCGCTGCCTGGGCTACTCTCTTGACGACCCGCAGGTGATCCGAGCGATGGACGAATTTGAGAAGCTGGGCATAGACGAGCCCAACGGCACCGCAGACTATGCGGAGCCGACCTTCCGCATGCAGCCGTGCGTGTCGCCGGTGTGGGACACGGCGCAGGCGGTGTATGCGCTGGGCGAAGCTGGCGTGTCGCGGACGGATCACAAGCTGCTGAAAGCGGCGGACTGGATGCTGTCAAAGGAGGTCCGGCACAAGGGCGATTGGGCGATGAAGGTGCGCCGGACGCAGCCGGGTGGATGGTACTTCGAGTTCAACAACGAGTTTTATCCAGACGTGGATGACACGGGACAGGTGCTGCTGGCGCTGAGCAAAGTGGAGAATCCGCGGGAACGGTACCAGTACGACGTGAGCCAGAGGGCAATCGACTGGGTATTCGCCATGCAGTGCAGGAACGGCGGCTGGGCGAGCTTTGACAAAGACAACACGAAGATGATCTTCCAGTACATTCCGTTTGCGGATCACAACGCGATGCTGGATCCGCCGACGGTGGACATTACGGGAAGGATATTGGAGACGCTTGCGGCCTATGGCTACACGCGCAAGGACAAGCGCGTGGAGAAGGCGATCCAGTTCATCTTCAAGGAGCAGGAGCCGGACGGAAGCTGGTTCGGGCGCTGGGGCGTGAACTATCTGTACGGGACGTTCCTGGTGTTGCGAGGGCTTGAAGCGATGGGCGTGTGGAACCACGAGCCGCAGATCCAGCAGGCGGCGGAGTGGATCCGCATGGTGCAGAACGCGGACGGCGGCTGGGGCGAGACGTGCGGGAGCTACGACGATCCGAACCAGCGGGGCATTGGGCAGAGCACGCCGTCGCAGACAGCATGGGCGCTGTTGGGACTGCTGGCAGCGGGCGACACGCGAAGCGATTCTGTGGCGAAGGGCATCAAATGGCTGCTGTCGCGGCAGCAAAAAGATGGGTCGTGGGATGAGAGCCTGGGCGCGGGAGTGACCCGCCAGGCGATTTATACGGGCACGGGGTTTCCGCGGGTGTTTTATCTGGCCTACCACCTGTATCGATATTATTTTCCGCTGCTGGCCCTGACGACGTACAAAAAGGCGCTGGAGCGCGAGGCAGCATAAGAGTTTTGTGGTCGGCGCAAGTTGCCGGAAAGGATTTCTAACGAATGGGCGTACCGATTTCGCAGGCATGGACGGTTGCCAGCTACGTGCTGAAGCAGAAGCTGAAAGGACGCAAGCGCTATCCGCTGGTTCTGATGCTGGAGCCGCTGTTCCGCTGCAACCTGGCGTGCGCGGGGTGCGGAAAGATCCAGTATCCGGCGCACATTCTCAAAGCGGAGCTGACGCCGGAAGAGTGCTTCCGTGCAGTGGAAGAGTGTGGCGCGCCGATGGTGTCGATTCCGGGCGGAGAGCCATTGCTTCATCCGAAGATGCCTGAGATCGTGGCCGGGCTGGTGGCGCGGAAGAAGTATGTGTACCTGTGCACGAACGCGCTGCTGCTGAAAGAGAAGCTGCACCTGTTCAAGCCGAGCAAGTATCTGTCGTTCTCAGTGCATGTGGACGGGCAAAAGGAGCACCACGACTTCTCAGTATGCCGTGAGGGCGGGCACGATATTGCGATGGAGGGGATTCGGGCGGCGGTTGCGGAGGGTTTTCGAGTAACGACGAACACGACGCTGTTCGACGGGGCTGATCCGAACTCAGTGCGTGCGCACTTTGACGAGCTGATGGCTGAAGGCGTGGAGAGCATGATGGTGTCTCCGGGCTACACGTATGACAAGGCGCCGGACCAGAACCACTTTCTGGGCAAGGCGCGATCGCGGAAGCTGTTCCGGATGATTTTGTCGAACCGAAAGAAGACGTGGAAGTTCAACACGCATCCTTTGTTCTCGGAATTCCTGATGGGCAAGCAGAGTTTTGAGTGCACGCCGTGGGGCATGCCGACGTTCTCCATCTTTGGCTGGCAGAAGCCGTGCTATTTGCTGCAGGACGGCTATGCTGACACCTTCAAGGAACTGATGGAAGCGACCGAGTGGGAGAAGTACGGCGCCAAGAGTGGCAATCCGCAGTGCGCGAACTGCATGGTGCACTCAGGACACGAGGCCTCGGCGGTGGACTTCAACTTCAGCTCGTTGAAGGGATTCATGGTGACGGCTGGGAAGTATATGTTCCCGTCGCTGTATCCGGACCTGGATGCGCAGAAAATGCTGAATGAGTGGAAGCCGGCGGAGTCGCATCCGCTCGTGCAAATCCAGACTGCGGCGAACGGTGCGATGCAGACGGTATCAGGAGATTAAGCCACGATGGCGACACTGGAGCAGGAACGGCTGAAGATCGAGCAGTTGCGCGAACACAATGCGGACGAGCTGGAGCACATTGCTGGGCGCGAGCGGGAGAACCTTGAGGGATGGATTCCAGCACTCGCGACGGAAGAAGAGACACGCGATGCGCTGGAGAAGGCGTTTGATTATCGCGGTGACGTGACGCTGACACTCAAGGACGGGCGAGTGATCAATGGATACATTTTTGACCGGAGAACAGGCAAGACGCTGTCTGACTCGGCGGTGCGGGTGATCCCGGCGAATGAGCGAACGAAGCTGACGGTGGCTTACACGGAGATCGCTGCGGTGGCCTTTACAGGGCGCGATACAGCGGCGGGCAAGAGCTTTGAGGCCTGGGTGAAGAAGTACATGGAGAAGAAGGCGGCGGGCGAGAAGAATATTTCCATCCAGCCGGAGGCGCTGGATTAACACAGATGGCGCGGCTTCATCTAAGCAGTAACTGACCTTAAAAATTCAAGCCCACATCTGAAACCCCGATGTGGGCTTTTTCCCTTTGAACACTTAGGGCTTGGTTGCCAGGATGAGAGGTGAAGGTCCGGGTGAGTCGAGCAGGCGCGGGTTGATGTAACCGGCCTGTTTGAGCCACGCGGAGATTTCCTCGAAGCTCCAGGTGTTGCCCTCGTCAGTGTTGACAAGCATGTTGACGGCGAAGAGGAGTCCGGTGACCGGGCCTTTGTGGTCGGGGTTGACCAGGAATTCGGCGATGGCTATGGTGCCGCCGGGGGCGAGTGCGGTGAAGACTTTCTCAAGAAGAGCGTGACTGCGGGCTTCGCCCTCGCTGTGCAGAATGTGGCCGAGAGTGGCGACGTTGTAGCTGGAGCCGAAGTTGGCGGAGAGCAGATCGCCGGCGATGAAGGTGAACCGGTCCTCGAGCCCGAAGCGGGCCACCGTCTTTTTCGTGACGGGCAGGACCCCGGGCCAGTCGACTGCGGTGACTTCCACTTGCGGGCTGCTCTGCGCCAGTGAGATCCCCCAGACACCGGATCCGGCAGCTAGGTCGAGGACACGGGCGCTGCCCAGTTTGAGTTCGGCGGCAAGAGTCTGTGCGGGCGCATAACTCATGGGGAAGATGTCGGCGACGAATTGCTGGAAGAATTCAGCGCCTGTCTCCTGCTGGTTCACAGCAGCCATTGGTTTTCCTGTTCTCACGATTTCGTTGAGGTGCAGCCATTTAGGAATGATCTGGCCGCTGGTATGCAAAATGAGCCCGCCCATGAAAGACGGCTTGCTGCGGACGAGGAATGCGGCGCTCTCGGGTGTGAGCGAGTATCGTCCGTTATTGTCGCAATCAAGGAACTCCAGCCCGCAGAGAGCGTTCATGATTGCCGCGAGCCCGCGCGTGGAGGCTCCGGTTGCGGTGTGTACCTGCTCAAGCGTCTTGGGAGATTCGTCCAGGGTGTCGAAGACCCCGGTGCGAATGGCAGATTCAAGAATTAGAGGTGCTGCATAACTCCAGGCCAGTTGCATAATGCGCTGTGGGTTAACATGGCTGTTAGCAGGTGCGTTCATCGGCATCCTTTCGGGTTCAGGTGCTATCTGCGGAGGCTTCCGCGGGGGGACAAACGTGACGAGTGTACCTGAAGAAGCAACACTGTGTCTCATATTGCAAAATTGCGCACACGACGTTATTGCAATCTAAGTGAGGAACCACTAGCAGGAGAAGTAAGAGATGTTTGCAGTACTTGGCGCCGGTGGCGCGTTGAGTGACGAGTTAGTAAAACAGCTTTCAGCCCGGAAGTTGCCGTTCCAATTGGTGAGCCGGCACGCGCATGCCTTTCAGGGTGCGGCGGAGGTGACTCACCTTGATCTGACTGATAAAGAGCAGGCGTTGCTTGCGGTGAAGGGAGCAAGCGTGGCATTCCTGCTTGTAGGGCTCAAGTACAGCCACAAGGTATGGGAGGAGATGTGGCCGAAGATCATGGCAAACACCATCGAGGCCTGCAAGCGCACGGGAACAAGGCTGATTTTTTTCGATAACGTGTATATGTACGGACGGGTGAAAGGTCCGATGACGGAGGTGTCGCCGTTTGCGCCTTGCAGCCGCAAGGGGGAGATTCGCGCGGGCATTGCCGAACAGCTGATGAAGGAGTGGAAGTCGGGGAACCTGACTGCGATGATTGCGCGGTCGGCGGATTTCTATGGACCGCATGCGAAAAACGGGATCCCGAATACTTTGGTTTTCGACCCGCTGAGCAAGGGCGGGACGGCGTCATGCCTGATGGATGACGCGACGCCCCACTCCTATACTTACACGCCGGACGCGGCGCGGGCGTTACTGACGCTGGCTGACAGCGAAGCAGCGTGGAACCAGACGTGGCATCTGCCGACGGCGGCGAATCCGCTGACGGGGAAGGAGTTCATTGAGCAGGCGGCAGAGGCACTCAAGGTAAAGCCAAGGTACCGCGTGCTGGGCCGTCCAATGTTGATGGTGGCGGGATGGTTCAATCCGGTGGTGCGAGAGGTGTACGAGATGTTGTACCAGAACGACTCGCCGTATCTGTTTGACTCGTCGAAATACGTCGGGGTGTTTGGGGAGCCGGGGACGCCGTATGCGGAAGGAATCCGGGCCACGGCGGAGTCGTATCGGACGTAAGTGAACGACAGAGTAGCGGGCTGGAGGGGTGGTGGCGGCTGAAAATTGCCGGCGCGGCATAGCCAGGGCTGATTCTATGCGGCCCAGCATCAATAGCCATAGCGCATTTTGTCCTTGATGGATTTGGCGAGCTTTTCGATTTCAGTGGCTTCCTTGACGACAGAGACGGACAGCTCGCCCGAGTTTGACTTTGCGACATCAGCGCTGAGTTTTTGTGCGAGCAGGAGCAGACGGCTGGAGTCGGAGACGATCTGTTTCTGGCGCTGGGTATTGCGCTCAACAGCCATTTCCTCGTTCATGCGATGCATGAGTGGGTCAGAGCCGGGAGGGGTGGTGCCCGTCATTCCGGGGATGACGGGCTCGGGCGGCTGGGCGTGGCTCTGCTGAGAGCGGGCAACCGGCGTGACGAGGAGCGAGAGCAGAAGAAGTACAGAGAAGGACAGGATGAATAAGCGGGTGGTTTGCATTGTGAGCTCCCCCTTTTGTTGCTGGAGTAATTCGGCGATTTTCCCGGTGGAGTAGCGTATGGTCGCGAGGCAGGCGAGTCAACCTATGTGTTTCCAGCATCGGCTACCAGGAAAAGGCCTCTGCCTGATAATTATAGGAACCAATAGCGCATTTGACGCAAAGGCAGGCGGTAGAGGCAGCAGAGTGGACGCGGTCAGTCGGTCTCTTGCATTTTGCTCTTGATGGACTTGGCGAGTTTTTCGATTTCGGCGGCCTCCTTGACAACGGGGACGGGAAGCTGGTCCTTGTTGGACTTGGCGATGTCATCGTTTAGCTGTTTCGCGAGCGCCAGCAATTGAGCGGACTGGGCAACAATCAGCTTGTGGCGCTGAATGCCGCGTTCGCGGGCCATATTTTCATACATCTGGCGTATGAAAATATCGGACCCTTTAGAGGCGTCGCCGTTCGCGTTTAGATCGGGAGCAGGTGGCGGCACATCAACAACGGATGTGTGAAATTGCGTATCGGGAGCGGGTGATGAGCGTGATTGCGCGGCGGCAAAAGGCGCAGCAGAGGTGGTGACAAGCAGCAGAAGTGGTAGGGATAAGGGTGAGATGAGCGCGCGGGCGGTCGGCATGGCAGGCTCCTCTTTGTCTTGCTGAAGGCGGTGGAGCGATTTTCCCGGGGGTCGGATTGCGGGGTGCTTGGCTTCGGTAAATCAGCGCCGGCAAGGCCACCGAAAAATGCCCTTGCCTGATAATTATAGGTACCAATGGTGCATTTAACGCAAAAACAGGCGGTTGCGGCTGTCCAGGGCGGACTGCGCGGATTTTTTAGCACGATTGATCAGAAGTGGATGATCGATCTGCAGAACTTCATTCGTGCGGCACTGCCAAAGATCGTCGTGATCGTGATCGGCGCGTGGCTGCTGACGCGGGTGCTGCGGCTGATTACGTCACGCGTCCTGAAGGTGGCTGAACGGCACTCGGGCGGAGAGCGGTCCATTGCGCAGGTGCGGACGCTGGCGAGCGTGATCCGAGCGACGGGAATCGGCATTATTGTCTTTCTGGCAGCACTGGAGATTCTGCCGCTGCTCGGATTCAAGCTGGAGCCGCTGTTGGCCTCAGCTGGTGTGGCCGGTATTGCGCTCGGCCTGGCCGCGCAGACGATTGTGAAGGACTGCCTGAACGGCGTGCTGATTCTGGTGGAGGACCAGTACAACGTGGGCGATGTGGTTAGTCTGGCCGGACTGAGTGGCAAGGTGGAGGCAATGACGCTGCGGCGCACCATGGTTCGCGACAACGACGGCACTCTTTACATCATTCCCAACTCGCAGATTACGACAGTGGCCAATAAGACGCGCGAATTCTCGGTGGCTACGATCAACGTGTCTGTGGACTTCTCTGCCGATCCCGACAAGGTAATGAAGCTGCTGAAGGACGTCGCGATGAGCGTACGCAACGATCCAGCATATAGCGATGTATTCCTGGCCGATCCTAACCTGCTGGGGGTGGACGCAATCAAGGGATCGCAGGTGATCTATCCGGTGCAATTGAAGACGAAAGCGAACCAACAGTGGGCGGCGATGCGCGAGACACAAAGGCGCATCAGGCTGGCGTTGGAGGAGCACCACATGCTGCCGGGCGATCCGTTGCGAGTGGTGGGCGCACAGGGCGCGCCAGTAGCAACTGGGGCGGCCGCTGCGGTGGCAGATGCAACAACTCCTCAATCCGCAGATCCTACGGCGGCAAAGGCAAAGGAGGTGGACTTGTTTGGAAATGGCTAATCCGTATAAGTATGGCCGGGAGGAAGCCAAAGCGAAACTTGGCACGGCGGCTGTCCGTCCCATGATAGGTTGAGTGCAACAACAGAGGCATGAGGTAGCAGAGTGCAGACAGTGCTGAGGGATGTGCGGTATGCGATCCGGCAGTTGGTGAAAACTCCAGCGTTTACGCTGGCGGCGCTGATAACACTGGCGCTGGGAATTGGCGTAAACGCGGCGATGTTCTCGGTGATCGATCAGGTACTGCTGCGGCCGCTTCCCTATGCCAACGCGAAGCGGCTGGTGCGGCTCGGATGGCAGGACCCGACGACGCCCAAAGAGTTCGGATCGATGTCACTGCCGGACCTGAAGGACTTTGCGGCCCGGAGCCGGTCGATGCAGGGATTGGGCTACTATACTTTTCAGATTCCCACGCTCGGTGGTGGATCGACAGCGCCGAAGATCACACCTCAGATTACCGCCTCGACGAACCTCTTTCATCTGCTTGGTGTGCAGCCGGTGCTAGGGCGGGGCTTTACTCCTGAGGACGGCAAACCGGGTAACAATAATGTGCTGGTGCTGGGCAACGGGATATGGAAAGAGGTCTTTCACTCCGACCGGGGAATTCTGGGGCGCAAGGTTACAATTGACGGTGATCCTTATACTGTGATCGGCGTTCTTCCGCCGGGAGTGGAGTTTCCCGGCGATGTGGGCGAGGCAATTTATTCGCCCTTGGTAACAGACGACAAGGCCTTGGCCAACCGTGACAATTCCGGTCTGATGGCGTTCGGACTGCTACGGGCGGGAGTTTCTGTTGAACAGGCGCAGGCTGAACTGAACGACATTCACAGGCAATTGCAACATGAGCATCCGAAAGAAGAGTCGAAGGACCCGATCAGAGTTGTGGACTATCGCCAGTCGCTGACGGCAAGCGTGCGTCCCGCACTGACGGCGCTCAACTTTGCGGTGTTTGCGGTATGGCTAATCGCGTGCGCCAACGTGGCTGGACTGACGTTGACGCGGTCGAACGGGCGCAGGCGCGAAATTGCAATTGTGACGGCACTCGGCGCGCCACGCGGGCGCATAGTACAGCAGATGCTAACGGAAGGCTTGCTGTTGGCACTGGCGGGCGGTGCGGCGGGACTGGCGCTGGCTGCAGGCACGCTGCATGTACTGAAGCACTATCTTTCGAACGCGGTGCTGTATGGCGGAGACGTGCATATTAATGTGGCGGTGGGGCTGTACCTGCTGGCGGCATCGGTTATTTCTGCCGTGCTGTTTGGGCTGGCCCCGGCGTGGATCTCGGCGCATATTCCGGCGCAGGAGGGATTGCGCGAGGGCGCGGTTTCAAGTGGAATAAGCCGGCGGCAGGCCCTCTGGCGCGATGCCCTGGTGGTCGGCGAGATTACGCTGACGTTGGCGCTGCTGATTGCCGCCGGGCTGATGATGCGTACGCTGCTGGTGCTGCGGCATGCCGAAGAGGGCATTGTGGCGACGAACGTGGTCACAGGCGATCTGTATCTGCCAACGCATGGCGTGTGGTGGACGAAGGCCAGCGCGGAACGGGCCAGCGTGATCAATACGCTATGGCTCCCACTGATCGGCAAGCTGGAGCATACGCCGGGGATAGTGTCGGTCGGTCTGACAACAGTGCGTCCGTTGCAGCCAAATTGGAATTTGCAGGCGCACTTGAAGATCAGGGGGCAGGTCTACCCCGACCAATCTGCTGAGCCATATGCGCAAGTGCGGGCGGCCACAGCCGGGTATTACTCGACGTATGGAATCCGGCTGCTGAAGGGGCGGCTGTTCAACAACGACATGGATACGCCGGATACGCCGCTTACGGTGATGGTGAACCAGGCTTTTGTAAAGAAGTGGCTGCCGAATGAAGACCCAATTGGGAAGCAGGTCGAATTGGGTGACGAAAAGGATCATTCGCGGGAGTGGGGAACCATAGTGGGAGTGACGGACGACGTGCGGCAGCGCTCGGCGGGTGAAGCCTCGCTGCCGGAGGTGGATGTGAACCTCCTGCAGTTGTCGCCTAAGGACGACTTGTATCCGGTCCTGGCGTCATTTCTGATGAACGTGGCCGTGCGAACACACCTGGAACCGGCCGCAGCAGAGAGTGCAATCCGCAGGGCGGTCTATGCACTGCAGCCTGACATCGGAATTGATGACCTGGAGCCGATGCCGCAGATCGTGGATGACTCGATGGGTAACCAGACGCTGGCGGCGCGGCTGCTGGGAATCTTTGGCCTCGCGGCTCTCCTGATTGCAGTGGCAGGAATTTACGGCCTGCTGTCATATTCCGTCAGTCAGCGGACACGTGAGTTCGGTGTGCGGCTGGCGCTTGGCGCTCCGCAGAGCAATTTGCATTGGATCGTGCTGCGCCACGCGCTGATTCTGCTCGGGATCGGTATCGGTGCAGGCATCGTACTGGCAGTGGCGGCAAGCAGCGTGATGCGGGCGTTCATTTACAGCTTCCACGGATATGACGTGTTTACGGTAGCAGCAGTTGCTGTGGTTCTGGCTGTGTGCGGCCTGGCGGCCAGCTATTTGCCGGCGCGGCGGGCGGCAGCGGTCGATCCGATGACGGCATTGCGGAC
>JASHUR010000235.1 GCA_030039895.1 Acidobacteriaceae bacterium
ACGCTGGACCGAGGAGTGAGGAATTTTGCTAAGTTCACGGGAGCGAGCATCGATGCGGCGGCGCGACTGGCGAGCCGGAACCCGGCGCGCATGACGGGGCTGGACGGCGAAGTGGGCGTGCTGGCCGCGGGGCGCACGGCAGACATCACGGTGCTGTCTGCTGAACATGAGGTTGTGGCGACAATACTGCGAGGCGAGCAGGTGTAAGACAACGTGTTTGCGGAGCGTGTGACGTCCGGCTGCGATCGGACGGCAACTTCAGATGCATGGAAGGACGAAGATGACGGAGCAATCAGGAACTCCTGCTGACGATCCGTTTGGCGGGCGGCGTCCTACCAGTCATGAACGGATGGCAGGACGGCCGTGGGATGCGTCGTACCGGGATGGTCCTGCGCCGTGGGATATTGGCCAGCCACAGCCGGCAATCGCGCATTTGGCATCCAAAGGCGCGTTCTCGGGAGCCGTGCTCGACGCGGGCTGCGGGACCGGCGAGAACGCTTTTCTCGTCGCATCGCTGGGATTATCGGTTCTGGGTGTTGATGTGGCGGAGACAGCACTGGAGATGGCGCGGGAGAAGGCCCGCGACCGTGGGATAACGGTTGAGTTTGTTGCGGAGGACGTGTTCCATCTGGAGCGTTTAGGGCGCAGGTTTGATACGGTGCTGGACTGCGGACTGTTCCACACCTTCGATGAAAATGAGCGGCCGGGATACGTGGCGAGTCTGGCGTCGGTGACCAAGCAGGATGGAACCGTATATATGCTGTGCTTTAGTGACGATGGCCCGGATACCGGCCCACACCCTATTCGTAAGGACGAGCTGATCGCGGCGTTCAGCGCCGACAATGGATGGAATGTCGTCTCCATCGAACCGGAACGGATTCAGACGAGATTCCACGCCCATGGCGCACCGGGTTGGCTGGCGACAATCAAACGAATCTAGATTGTGGAGATGGCCGGTCCGGTGAATACGGCGCGTGCGGCCCACATTCTCTGGAGACGTGGGCCGCTACTGGACATTATTTGGGGCGCTTAGGCCTGGGCTTCGTAGACGATGTTGAAGGGCGTCTCGGTTGCGCGGCGGAAGCTGCTGAATCCGGCGGTATTGATGACGTTGCGGATGCGATCTTCGCCGGCCTGCGCTCCGAGGCAAAGTCCGACCTCCTGCGAGCGCGAACAGGGCGTGCAGAGCAGCGTTGAGAAGGAGTAGTAGACGCGGCCGACGGGGTTGAGGTTGTCCTTTAGCTCATTGTTGGCGTAAGGCTCGACGATCATCCAGGTGCCGTTCTTAGCCAGCGCCTGATGGACGTGGCGCGCGGCCCCGACCGGATCGCCCATATCGTGCAGGCAGTCGAAGACAGTAACGAAGTCATAGCCTTCACCGGGGAAGTCCTTCGCTCTGGAAACGCCGAAGGTGATGCGGTCGCTGAGGCCTTCGCGCGCGGCTGACTCGCGTGCGGCCTCGATGGATTTGTCGTGGTAGTCGAAACCGAAGAATTTCGAATTGGGGAAGGCCTTGGCCATGAGACGGGTTGACGCACCTTTGCCGCAGCCGATGTCGGCGACGCGCGCTCCGGCTTCGAGCTTTTCCTTCACGCCTTTGAGCGAGGGGATCCAGGTGCTGACGAGGTTAGCAGCGTAACCGGGACGGAAGAATTTTTCGCAGCCGTGATAGACGCCGTCGGCGTGTTCGCCCCATCCCATGCCGGCTCCGGTGCGGAAGCAGTCGGCAATGCGCGGGACCGAAGCCAGGGAGCCGAGAGCGAGCTCGAAGGCGCCCGGCAGATAGGCGGGGCTGTCTTCATTGGCGAGCGTGAAGGCCTGCTCAGCGTTGAGGCTGAACTTTTCGGATTTCTCGTCGTAGGTGATGTATCCGCCAGCTGCCTGCGAGGCCAGCCACTCGCGTATGTAACGCTCGTCGGTGCCGGTCTTCGCGGCGAGTTCGGCGGCGTTCATGGGGTGCTCGGCAAGTGCCTTGTAAAGGCCGAGCTTTTCGCCGATGACAACCATTCCGGTGTGAACGGCAGCACCGAGATCGTTGACGAAGTGCCCAAGAAAGGCATGGAGTTTATCCATATCGGGCATGGAAGGTGCAGGGGCAGTCGTGGGTTGTGTGCTCATGAAGCAGTCTCCTCTTGTGGATGAGAAGTGCCTCAGAAGCTTGAGCGATGAGCGTGGGTCAGGAGCGAGAGCGGAAAATGCGAGGCACTTCAGTGCAGAAATTCTTGCTCCTGATCGTGACGGGAGTCAAGCGAAGTGCCGGGCGCGCCAGAGGGCTCCGGAGACGGCGTCGACGGCTTCAGGAAGGATCTTCACCGCAGGAGCAGCGAGGTGAATGGTTTCCGTCATGGCGTCGCGGACAAAGGCGACCCTGTCGAGGATGCCTCCGATGAAGGCAATGGAGGGCATGGGTAGATCGGGTTCGAGTGCGCGAACCTGCCGGAAGGCCTCAGCAGCGTCCTCACCGAGCATGCGGCCGCCGCGGATGAGGACTTCAATCGCGACGGGGTCGCCTTCTTCCGCGCATTCGACGACGAGAGGCGCGAGAAGAGAAAAGTCTGCGCCGGAGTGCGCGACGTTGATGACGTCGGCGAGCTCGGAGACCTTCCAGAAGGCAACGACGCCGTCGAGGATGGGCGAGCGGCGCTGAAAATCCCTGGCGCGGAGCGCGGCGCGCAAGGCCTGGTGGCCGATCCAGTAGCCGGAACCCTGGTCGCCGAGCATGGGGCCCCATCCGCCGACAGTGAGGCGATGGCCGGAGCTGGTGCGGCCGAGGATGTTGGAGCCTGTTCCAGCGATGACGAGGACGCCGGGGCCGCCGGGGAAGGCCGCGTCGAGAGCAATCTCTTCATCACCGCAGACTTCGATCGCTCCGCCGACGCAGTGGGAGATGATCTGGCGCATCCAACCGTCGGTTTGCGGCAGACGCAGGCCGGCGGTTCCGACGCAGGAGGCGGTGATCTGGCGGAGGTCAATGCCGCTGAGGCGGGAGATTTCGGTGAGCAGCGCGGAGAGGTTTTCCTGCGCCTGCTCAATGCTGACGCGAAGAGGCTTGATGCTGCCTCCTACGGCGCGGGCGAGGACGCGGGTTTCGTCTCCGAGAGCTGCTGTGGTTTTTGTGCCGCCGGCGTCGAGTCCGAGAAAAAATGCCATTACTTACTTTGCCTCACTGCGCAGGGCGGTGGAGAGGATATAAGGATCGCCATCAACTTTGGGGGCCTTGAGACCGAGGATTTTTGCGATGAACGGATAGATATTGACGTTCTCGAAGGGCTTAAGGGTGGTTCCGGGGCGAATGTCGGGGCCTTCGGCAAAGAAGATGGCGCGCATGGAGGTCATCTGAAAGGGATTGTACCCGTGCTCGCCGACGGGGGTGAATTCCTTTTGCCCGGGCGAGGGAGCGTGGGCGCGAATGAGATACGGGCCCTGCGGGATGATGACGGGATCGCCTTCGCGCGGATCGCTGCTGTAGTGCAGCTCGGCGGGGACATTGGCGCGACGGAATGCCTGGAAACCGGCCTGCGCAGCCTTGAGCTGCTGATAGGCGTGATTGGCGTCGGCTTCAGACTTTGGATAGAGGAGGGAGCCGACGGTAGTGAAATCGTCGAGGTCGGCGTACTTGTCGAGGTTGATCCAACTGCCCTGAACACGGGCCATGCCATGGTCGGAGACGATGATGAGATCGATGGGCATGTGCAGAGCATCGAGCTTTTGCTCGAGGATGCCCATGAGTTCATCGACGTGATGGACGGCGTCGCGGACCTGAGGGCTGTCCGGGCCGTGCTCGTGTCCCTGATGGTCGACGTTGGGGTAGTAGAGAGTGATGAAGTGCGGGCGCTGAGCGGGAGGCAGCTTGAGCCACGCGATGACCTGATCGATTCGCTTCTCGTCGGGATAATCGTTGGTGTAGTGCAGGTAGTAGGTGGGGCGCTCGCCGGCGATCTTTGCCTCAGAGCCGGGCCAGAAGAAGCAGGCGGTGCGCATCCCTTGCTGCTCGGCCAGTGACCAGAGTGGAGTGCCCTTGTACCAGGAGCCGTCGGTGACGGTGGAGGCGTTGCGGTAGGAGTAGATCTGCTTGCGGATGGGATCGTAGAAGGAGTTGGCGACGATGCCATTGTGCTCGGGGTAGAGGCCGGTGATGATGGCGTAGTGGTTGGGGAAGGTGAGCGAGGGGTAGGAGGGAATCATGCCGTCGGGGGCGCTGGCTCCCTGACGGCCGATGGCAAGCAGATGCGGCGCGCCGTAGAGCCGGGGATAGTCATAACGAAAGCCGTCGAGTGAGACGAGGACGACGTAGTGCTTGTCTTGCTGCGACGGCGCGTTGGGGCCGTTGTCAACATGAACGACGGGCGGAAGTGCCGAGCTTGCATGGTGCTGGTGCTGGGCGTGGGTGAGGGTTGAGAGGCCAAGTGAGAGCGCAGCGAGAATCGCGAGGCCGCGAAGCAGACGTGGCGTGCGAGAAATAAATGGACGGGATGGCACGGTGATGGTCCTTGTTCAATGAATGAAGAATGCCCACGCGGCGATGCAGATTCCCGCGGCCCCAAAGCCCAGGCCGAGATACCAATATGCGCGCTGGCGCGTGAGCAGAGTGATCGAGGTGATGACGAGAGCAATTTCCAGCAGAGCCTCGGAAAGGTCGAAGCGGGCGGCATGGCGTTCGGATTTTTCGACTCCATGTTCGAGTTCGAGCGCCTTTTCTTGTTCCTGTTTGAGCTCACCGCTCCACTTGGCCAGGTGGGCTTTGTAGGTGTCGACTAGTTTCGACTCGGTCGCAGGATCGCGGACGGGGAGCGTAGTAACAAGGTCGATGGTGAGTTGCGTGTTGTACTGGCGGATTTTCTTGGCCTGGTAAAGGTTCCACTGATCGGTGGCGCGCGCCTGCTGGAGGACAGATTCAGTGTGTGCGCGATGGCCAAGCACGGTGACAATGGCAACCAGTACGGCGAACACGCTCATGGTGAAACTGACGGGGCGCAGGCTGCTCTCGCGGGCCTTCTCGTGTTGTTCCTCGAGTTCCTGTGCTTCAGAGGGTTCCATAGGTTTGTCTGGGGTCGGACACTAGTGTACGAGGGAGCGAGGGGTGGAGTCGAGGAGCGGATGAGTGCGGCTAGTTCTTTTTGGACAGCTCCATGACCTGAGAGCCGGCAAGGAGGAATGCGCCGACTCCATAGACGTAGCTGGAGGTGGGCTTGTAGACTCCGGGGGCGGCTCCGATGGGTTGAATGCAGCCGAGGCGTCCTGTGATGTAGACGTGCTGGAGCAGGCCCTGCCAGCCTCTTTTTACAACAGGCAGATAGGTGGAGCGCTTGAGCAGATGATGGTTGATTCCCCAGGCGATGGCGTAGATGAAGAATGCCGAGCCGGAGACCTCCGGAAGCTGGTAGGCCGGGGCGTCGAGCAGGCCGGGGCGCCAGAGACCGTCGGGGCCCTGAAGCTGGGCGATGCGGGCGGCCATCCGGCGAAATTGGGTCACATATTTCGGGCGGGAGGGGTAATTGGCGGGCATTTGCTCGAGTACGCGGGCGAGACTGGCCATGACCCAGCCGTTGCCGCGCGCCCAGAAGAGCTTTTGCCCGTTCGCCTCGTGCTTGTTGAGGTAAGTAGCGTCGCGCGAAAAGAGATGTTCGTGGGTGTCGTAGAGCAGGTTGGAGGTGATCCACCACTCGTGGTCCATGTAATTGAGGTAAGAGATGTCGTGCGTGGCTGAGTAAAGGCGCGCCCAGACGGGAGGCGCCATAAAGAGAGCGTCGCACCACCACCAGACCGGCCTGGCAGGGTTGTCAGGCTGCGTCTTGAGAATGTCCAACTGCTTCTGGGTGGGAATGATCATGCGCGGCTGGTGATAGTCGAAGTAGAGACCGAGGTAGGTCTGCGCGATGGCCTGATCGTCGGCCACGTCCTTGCGCGGGCCAGTGGTCCAGTTGAATTTGTTGCCCATGTCGAGCATGGCCTGCTCGTAGCGCGGCTCGGAGAGGGAACGGGCAGCGGCCATGAATCCGGCGTAGAGAGCGGCGTAGGTCCAGTCCTGATTGAAATTTGGCTGGGCGCGCTTAAGTTGCCAGTCACCTACTTTGCGCATGGCAGCGGCAACGGCGGAGCGGCGCAGTGCAGGCGAGAGATTGGCAAGCGGCGGCGTGTAATCGAGCGAATCGCCCACGCTGTGTTCGGCGTTACCGGCGTGATTGAGGGCGTGTGGCTGAGGCGAAGCGGATTGGGCGCCGAGACAAGGAAGAAAGATCAGGGCCGACGCGGCAGCGAGAGGAACGGCGGAGAGGCGGAACCATCTGTGCAAGAGCCTGGCTGGTGAAAGCTGGAACTGTGATGGCGAGGCGGGAAGAATGCGAACAAGTGTTGAGAATGGAGGCCGCATAGCGAGCATCGTAAATCACTTTTTGCAAGGCGCGCTGAGAGTTTCGTACAGCGGTACGGTGCGGGTAACACGGCGAGATTGTGGTGGGCGTTGCACAGGGCCGTGCAATCGCGCTTCATTTATCGATCGGCGATGGTTGGGTATATGCTGCGGAGGAAGAGTATGCGAAGTTGGATCTTTTCCCTGGCCCTTGTATGCGCGGCGGGGGTTCATGTGCAGGCGCAGCAGGCGAGCATGTATACGCGTGGAGTGGCCGCTTTTGATGCGCATCGCTATGCGGAGGCGGTACCGCTGCTTGCTCAGGCGGATAAACAGGCTCCGGGCGCCACGGATGCGTTGCTTTACGAGGGCAAAGCGCTGGCGAATCTGGAGAGATGGAAAGAAGCTGACGAGGTGCTTGGGCAATATGCTGTGCAGCATCCTGACTCTGCTGATGCGCTTTACATGCTGGGGTATGTGCTGAACCGCGAAGACAAACCGGCGGAGTCGCTGAAGACATACACAAAGGCGGCACAACTGAGCACGCCAAAATCTGACGATTTGAAGATTGTGGCGACCGATTACGTGCTGTTGAATGATTATCCCGACGCGATTAAATGGATGCGGCAGGCCGTCGAGTTTGATCCTAAGAATGAGCAGGCCTGGTACGGGCTGGGCCGCTGCTACTACGCACAAAGCTCGTTTGCCGATGCAGAGCAGGCATTCCGATACGCGCTGAAGCTTGATCCGAAGGACCTGTTGGCGCAGATCAATCTTGCACTGACGCTGGAGATGAGAAATGAGCCAGTAAAGGCAGATCACGAATACCGTAGCGCGGTCGCGCTAGCGGACGCAGATCCGCACACGGACCAATGGCCCTATCTGGACTATGCGACTTTTCTTTTGGACCAGGCGAAGGCGTCGGAGGCGATTCCGCTGCTCGAGAAGGCCGTTGCGATTGCACCGCAATGCGCAGAGTGCCACGGGAAGCTGGGACGCGCGCTGGAGGCAACAGGAAAATATGAGGCAGCAGTAACGGAGCTGGAGAAGGCGGTCGCGCTGGACCCCAAGAACGCGCAACTGCACTATGCCCTGGGGCACGCGTACCAGTCGGCGGGAATGACGGAGAAGGCCAGGAAAGAACTGGCTGTCACGGCTAAGATGTACGCGACCAAAGACGGAAGCGGGCCGAAGTGATGCGTCGATTGTTGGCTGCGGTAATGGCCGCGGTGATTTGGGGAAGCATGCTGTGCCAGGCGCAGTCGGGACCGGCACAGGAACGGGAGGTCCTGCGAAAAGCGCAGAGGTATGAAGCGGCGAAGCAGCTGGAAGAGGCCAACGAGCTGCTCTCGGAATATGTACAGCAGTATCCGCGGGCTGTCGCGGTGCTGGTTGAGCTGGGGCAGGTGCAACTCGCACAGGAGCTGAGCGATGACGCGATGCGCTCGTTTGGCGAGGCACTGGAGATTGATCCGAAGCTGCAAGAGGCACGGGCCGGGGAAGTTAAGGCAGTGGTTGCTTCGGCACTGGCAGACCGTAACGCCGGCGACAACAACGGTGCGCTCAGTTGCCTGGTACAGGGCTTGAAGCTGGAGCCGGATTCGGTTGAGCTGCTGCTGGACTTCGGGATCCAGGCGGATGCGATGCAAATTTACATCAACGCAGACAAGGCCCTGACGCATGCGCTGGCATTGGAGCCGGGGAACGTCAAGGCAATGTATGCGCTGGCGCATGTGGAGCTGGATGAGCAGAAGATGAGCCTGGCGCAGGAGCATCTTGAGGAGTACCTGAAATTGCGTCCGGATGATGCGAGCGCGTATTACGGGCTTGGACACCTGCTGCACATGCTGGACAAAGAAGACGAGGCCCGCACGGCGCTGGAGCGCTCGATTGCATTGCAGCCGGGACAGACGGAGTCCTATTACGAGCTGGGGGAAATTGCACTTGAGGCGCACGAGGAGGCAGAAGCCAAGGCTGAGTTCGAAAAGGTACTGACGGTCGACCCGTCGCATGGGGGAGCGCTTACAGGGATGGGCGTCATTGCCTACAGAGCCAAAGACTATGCCTCTGCCGAGAAATACCTGCGTAGCGCGGTGTTGCACTCACCGGATTATGTGAAGGCGCACCAGGTTTATGCAATGACGCTGGAGAAGCTGGGGCAGAAGGCGCAGGCGAAGGAAGAGTTTGATGAGGCACAGAGCCTGGCCGCGCAACAGAGCCAGGGCAGCCGGGGGTACCAGCTGCTGACGCCGCCTTAGCCGATCGGTGCCCATGGGTCTGTGCGATGTTCTTCCGAGTGCGCGAGGGGGCATTTTGGGGGTGAAATTGCCTTCCGATGTAACCGCTTTACTAATCTGCTTGACAGTCGAACTAACGGGGTGATATTCGTTCATACCGTCTGAAGTTGCAGTTAAATGTAATCGGTTGCATTGAGATGTCAACGATTACATGCGATGGGAACTGCAAGGGCAATGCAAGAGACACGTTAGAAGCAAGAAACAAACCAAGACTAATCAGCAAAAGGCAAGGTTGTCAGCATAGTTGCACAGTGGGCAGTCGGCGACGTTGAGAGCCACTTTCCACCCGGTGGTTTAGCAGTGCTTTCAGGAGGTTGTATGAAAACGATTACGCGCGCGTGGAGATGGACGCTTCTTGCAATAGCGATTGCGGCCCTTTTCATGCCTTCAACTGAAGCCCAGACGGTATACGGGAGCATCACTGGAACAGTGACCGATCCGTCAGGAGCTGTCATCCCCAATGCGAAAATTCAGGCGCAGGAAGAGCAGACCGGAACGACCTTCAACACCGTATCGACGAGTGCCGGCGCATTCAGTTTCCCACAGATGCCCGTCGGTTCTTATGACGTCACCGTAACAGCTCCGGGATTCAAGGCAACAAAGCTCACCGGAGTCCATGTCGACCTGCAAGTGACGACCTCTGTGCCGATCAAGCTGCTCGTTGGCACAGCCGTGCAGAGCGTGACGGTCAATGGCAGCGCACTTACACTCCAGACGGCAACCTCCGATGTCACAGGGTCCATTACGCAGGAACAATACAACAAGCTGCCGCTCGCGCTCGGCGGCGTGGGTGCGCTCCGCTCTCCGGAGGCCTTCATCTTCCTGCTGCCGGGCAATACAGGCCCCGGGACGAGCAACAATTCTGATAACGGGGTTTTCTTCAGCAAAATTGCAGGCGGCCAGGACTACGGCGCCGAAGTGCTGATCGATGGTCTTAGTCAGCAGCGCAGTGAAAACGGCTCGTCGTTCGATGAAGAAGCTCCGTCGGTCGATGCGTTACGCGAATTGACAGTGACGGAGGCCGTGCCTCCGGCTGAGTACAACCGCACGACAGGCGGAATTGAGAACTTTGCTACCAAGAGCGGCTCAAATACCTACCACGGCAGCGCATATGACATTTTCCGCAACACGGACCTTGATGCGAATTTGTGGTTCAACAATGGTTATCGTGTGGAAAACTGCACCGGAACCAATGACACTGCAGCCTGCCGAGCGACATACGCGACTCCTGTCGACCAGAAGAACGACTACGGCGTGACTTTAGGCGGCCCTGTATGGGTCCCCAAAGTGTACAACGGCCATGACAAGCTCTTTTTCTTTTTCTCCTGGGAGCAGCTGCACTACAACCTTGGGGCGACGACGACTACGACAGTTCCAACATCGCAGGAGTTGTCCGGGGACTTTTCCAATCCTGCTTTTTACAACACCAGCAATATTGTAGGAACCAATCCATGCGATGGAACACCCGTTTACCAGGGTGAGATTTTCGATCCTTCGACTACCCGCACAGTGAATGGCGTCGAGTGCCGCACGGCATTTGCAGGCAATAAAATTCCCAAGCAGGATTTTTCGCCAGCGGCTCTGAATGCATTGAGCTATTTCCCAGGGCCAACAAACAGCGCTGTGTTCAATAACTTCAACTTTTCCAGTGTTTCGCCAATTACGAACACGACATATACCGTGCGGATCGATGCGAACATCACGCAGAAGAGCCACTTGTGGAGTTCCTACAGTTCACGCGACAACAACCGCGTGTCCGGGACGCCACAGATTCTGCCCTATCCGATTGATCCGAATACCTGGAAACAGGATTTTGAGACACACTTCTGGCGTTTGGGCTGGGACTACAGCTTTACGCCGAGCCTTCTGAACCACTTGATTATCGGCTCCAACCGGAGCAACAGCATCAACTACGCATTTCCGATTTTCCAGAAGATCAACTATACGCAGAAGATCGGCATCGGCAATGCCGACAGCTATAACTTTCCGCAGTTCACAAACGGAATTACGGCCAATGAAGGAAACCCTGCGCAGAATGATGACAATATCGATAGCGGCCTGCGCCTAGTGGAGAGTGTTAACTGGCAGAAGGGCGCCCATAACCTTACATTCGGAACCGACATCCGTTATCAGCAGTATTCTCCCATTGACGGCAATTCGCCTGTCCTTAACTTCTGCGGTGCGCAGACGTCGGCGTATGTCGGATCCAGCAATAATGGAAACGGCCTGGCCAGTGAACTGCTGGGAGATGCCTGCGGGGGCAGTCAGAACGTTTATTCACACCAGTCGCGCTGGATTTCGTGGTACTACTCCGGCTATGCGCAGGACAACTGGAGGGTCACTCCAAATCTCACGTTAAACCTGGGCGTGAACTACAGCGTGGATAAGCCGCGGCATGAGGCGCAGAATTTTACGTCCAACTTCAGCCCGACGGCGATTGATCCTGAATACGGCGTTCCCGGAGCGCTGGTGTTCGGAACAGAGTGCAATGGATGCAACACTGCATGGGCCGACACCTATTACAAAGACATAGGGCCACGCGTCGGCTTTGCCTACTCTCCGCCCTGGCTTCAGAATACGACGGTTATCCATGGCGCCGGCGGAATCATCTATGGCCCGCTGCAGTACGACGATTTCGGCGGATCGATGAACGCCGGTTATAAGTCGAGCCCGGTCTTCCCTTCAAAGAACGGCTTTGATCCGTCGTTCCAGATCGACTCCGGATATCCGTCCTTCCCGTCTCCTCCGATACTTGATCCGGGCTTGTATAACGGCACCTATCTGCCCGGCTCTTATATTGAGAAGACTGCAGGCAGGCCAGCAGCGGTCTACGAATGGGATTTGCAGGTGCAGCAACAGGTGGTCCGGAACCTGATCATGAGTATCGGGTACGTCGGCAGCGCTGCGCAGAACCTGCAGGCCAACAACCAGAACATCAACAACGTTCCTTACAACAAGGAGTTTTCTACCGGCGGAAATACTCTGAACGCGCATTTACTGAACAATCCCTACGGTGTGCCAACTCCCTTTGCGGGTTACTTCAATCTGTGGGGCGACGGCATCACGATCCAACAGGCACTGCGGCCTTTCCCGCAGTATGACTTCATCGATTCCGGATGCTGTCTACAGTCGACCGGACACTCGAGCTATAACGCGATGCTTGTTTCGCTGCGGGGCGCGTTCAAGAACCTCACCATGCAGGCGTCGTATACCTGGGCGAAGAACCTGAACGACAACGACAGCGCGCTGCCTAATACGAACCCCGGTCAGCCGCAGGTCCAAAATCCCGCTGATCTTCGTCAGGAGAAGGCGATCAGCATTCAGGACATTCCGA
This sequence comes from Acidobacteriaceae bacterium, assembly GCA_030039895.1. Taxonomy (GTDB): domain Bacteria; phylum Acidobacteriota; class Terriglobia; order Terriglobales; family Acidobacteriaceae; genus Silvibacterium. The sequence goes on from JASHUR010000235.1 coordinate 11,981, forward strand.
ACACGTTTGTCATCAGTTACCTTTATCACCTGCCGGCGGGGAAGGACCAGCGTTTCTTCAGCAGTGGCCCAGCCAGCTACGTACTGGGCGGATGGCAGGTCGGAGGCATCCAGCGGTACCAGAGTGGCGAACCGCTTGAATTCTGCTGCGCATCGGGCATCCCGGGTTGGGAGCAATCAATTTACTACACCCTGGTGCCTAGTGTGCCAATCGAGAGCGCTGTTTACCGGAGCGGATGGAAAAACATTAATCCGTTCAATACTTCACAGGGAACTGATCCGAAGACCAACAGCTTCTTTAACGGATCGGACACGAATGGCGCGGCTGCGTATATAAGCGGTTCTGCTCCGATTGCCTTCCACGATCAGGTTGCCGAAATAAACCGGCTGAACTCAGAGCCCGGAAACAACCTGCCTTACAAGCTTGGCAACGTGCCTCGCGTGACGAATATACGAATGCCGGCGTGGACGAATGAGGACTTCAGCATCATCAAGGAGACTCCTATCAGGGAGAGCCTGACGTTTGAGCTGAAGTTTGACTTGCTGAATGCATTTAACCGACATATGTTCGGCGCGCCGGATACCAATCCCGCCGATTACCTATACGGTGTACCGACATATACGGCAAATAGTCCACGGAACATTCAGATAACCGGAACCCTCAGATTCTAGGTCCGGGTCGAGGATGATGAAAGCGGCGGTACTAGCCTCCGGTGCCGCCGCGAATTTTTTGCCGGTCTGAGATTGTGCGGGATCACTACCTTGCTTCCACACCAGCGTTAATTTCCAGATGCCGCAACCCACTTTTTCCATAGGGCGGGGTCGGAGAGCATCTTGATATAAACGCCGCCGACGACAGATCGCGCCTGGAAGCCGACCTGTGCTCCGGTGACAGTGTCGAACCAATCGCTGAGGGGCACGCGCGTCGGCGACTCTGTCATATATAAGTAGAGCGGGTCAATAAGCGCGGCGAAGTCCTTCTGATTGTCCGCGAGCGTTGCAGTCCAGACGGACCAGTCGAGCTTGGTGTAGGTCTTGCGGTAGTCGAGGGGAAGGCCGAACTTGTTCTGATGTGTGAGGTAGAAGCGAACCTCGGACTGCGCAAGCGACGGCGGGAAAAGGTCGAGGCCGAGGATGCTGTTCCAGACAAGGTTGTATTTCTGGCTCCAGGTGCCGGGGAGGTTGAAGGCCAGGCGCGTATGGTCTCCGTCGGCGGCCATGCGCATCCACTGATCGGCCATGCGCTGCGCGGTGTGGTGGTAGTCAGAGTAGACATCATTCTTGCCCAGCATTTTTGCCATCTGCGCATAGCTGCCGAGGGCGAGGATGGCCTTGAGCGAGAGGTTCGCGTTGTGGGCGAGATGGCCGGCGAAGTCGTCAGTGCTGAGCTGATTTTTTGGATCCAGTCCGTTGGCGCGCAAGTATTCTGCCCAACGGGTAAGCAGCGGCCAGTATTGCCCGGCAAAGTTGGCGTTACCTTCCGCATGCGCGATGGCATTGAAGAGGATGAGCATGTTGCCGCTCTCCTCGACGGGCATCTGGTCCTGTTCCGACTGTTCGCCGCCGCCGTAAACCTGGCCGTTGGCCAGCGGGTAGGTTCCGAGGTCGTGCGGCGCGAAAGGCCACGGCCAGCGCGGGAGGCCAGCGTATTCCATGACGGGGCGGAGCTGCGCCTCAAGCAATTTGGGATTGAAGAGCAGGAAGAATGGTGCAGTCGGGTAGGTCACGTCGACGGTGTCGATGCAACCGTTGCTGAAGTTTTCCTTGGAGAAGAGCAGTGGAGTGTCATCGATGTCGGCGACGAGCTTGTTGGCGGCAAGTGTTTGCCGGTAAGCGAGGACGGCGAGCTGCGCGTAGTGCGGGCCGCCGGCGTTGGTTAGATCGGTGACTATGTTGCGATCGAATGTGACGGAGCGAGCGAGCAGGGAGCTTTCCTGATGCTCAGCGGCCTCGAGCATCTGGGCAAAGGTCATGCCGTTGCGACGCCAGTATCCCGTGAGCTGCCTATGCAGGAACTCTATGGACTCGATGTCGTCGTAGGCGAGCATAACTTGACGCGTGACGGGAGTTGCCGCGACCTGGCCGAGATCGAAGCGAACGACCATAAGGGGAAGGTCGAGGCGCGGCGCTCGGGGCATGTTGAGGTCGTCGCTGTCGGCAATGGTGCCGGTGGAGACGTCGTGGTTGCGTTCGCGCCATCCGATGGTAGCGGTCTGCATGCCGGGCTGCGAGGGTACGGCGACGTCGGCCCAGCCCCAGTCGATGCGCAGATTGTCTCCGGCCTTCGCGAGTACCTGCTGCGAGGTGGTGCCCATGTGCATTACGGTGAGATCGCCGACGCGGCTGGTGCCCCAGACGACAGGCTCCTGATCATTGTCGACGGCGAGGTTGGCCGAAGCGTCGAAGTAGAGCTGCACGAAGTGGCTTTGGCCGTCAGTGGAGCGAACGGACCAGGTGAGATAAGTGAGCGGACGCGAGAGAACATCAAGGTCCTGCGGGAGGCACGGCGTAAAGAAAGTAGCGGTGAGATGAACGCCGGAGCCTTCAAAGTCGTAGATGGTGCGCGTGGGCCAGATGGCGCGCGAAATCTGGGGGATGGGTGGCGCAATGCGGTCATCGCCCATGAAACGGAAGGTCTTGCCGTCGATACGGATGAAGCCGTCCAGTTGCTGTGGGGTCCCGGTCCAGTGACGCGTGGGGCCGTCGTAGAGATTGTCATTGAATGACCAGATGCTGAAGTAGGGGTCGTGCGCCACGAGCGGAGTGGCCGGAGTGCGCGCGGTGATGGGTTGCGGCTGCTGCGCGAGAACGGATGGCGCGGCGAAAGAGAGCAGCGCGAAGGCGCAGAAAATGAGCCGCGCACGAGGCGCGGCTGTAGAGGAGGGTTGGCAGAGAGGAATGAGATGCGCGGCGAGAGAGGCTTTTGATTTCATCATGCTTTACTGTTCGACTCCGGTTGCGTTGCGAATGATTTCAAGTTCGCGCTGGCGGTAGGGTTTTCCGTTGGGATAGAAGATGTCGTGAAACCAGACGGGCGGCTGTTCGAGAACATAGGGCCGCTGCCAGGAATCCCACGGCAGATAGGTTTGCGTTTTTCCGGCAACGAACCCCCAGTTGATGGCTCCGACACGATAGCGCTTAGCGATCGGGATGATGGTGTCAAAGAGACTGCCGACCCCGCGCGCCATATATTCAGTACAAATGATAGGACGATGGTACTGTTCAAGATCCTTGACGCGCTGCTCAAAGTCCTCCGGCCAGCCATAGTTGTGGAAGGTGATGATGTCGGACTCGCTGATCTGGATTTTGGCCATGGGCGAGAGGGCCTGGAACGATGACCAGTCGCCCTGCCAGATGCCGCTGGTGAGCGGCTGCGTGGGGTGCTCGGCGCGCGCCCAGGCGAAAACCTGCGGAAGAAGATTGAGGACGAGAGCGACCTTGTTGGGCGGTTCCTCTTTGCCGTAGGAGCCCTGGTTGGTATTGTCAGGTTCGTTCCAGATGTCCCAGGCGAGGATGCGAGGATCATTGGCGAAGGCACCAATGACTCCCTGAACGTAGGCTTTGAGGCGCGGGTATTGCGCGGGGTCAGTGAGCGCGGCGCGGCCGGGGCTTTGCACCCAACCGGAGTTATGCACGCCGGGGATGGGTGGGTGTTGCGGGCCGAGTTTCGGGTTGGGATCCCAGCAGGAGTCAAAAAGCACGAAGATGGGGCGGATGTGATGGCGCGCGGCGATGGTGAGGAAGATGTTGATGCGGCGCTGGAAGCCTTCGGGGTCCTGCTTCCATAACAGATCGTGAAGAAAGACACGCATAGTATTCATGCCGAGGCCCTGCGCCCAGCCGAGTTCTCGGTCGATCTCTTTGGGATCGAAGGTAGCGGCCTGCCACATCTCAAGCTGATTGATGGCGTCGTCGGGGATGTAGTCAGAGCCTACAGGCCAAGGCTGCTTTGCATACCAGGCATTGGCTTTAGCCTCGGACCATCGCTGCTGGCCGAGTGCTGGTATGGCGACGATGCACAGCAGCAGAAGAGAAAGAAGCGCTGTAAGGCAGCGAAGCATGGGTGATTCATTTGCAGTCTTCATGGCGCTGATGGTCCTGTGGCGATGACGCCGGGGTTAAGAAGCCTTGTGCAGAGTGATGACGGTGACGCTTTCATGCGGGAAGACATGATGGAGCGTGCCGGTGTGCAGGCTTTCAACAGTATGGACGGGGATGACACGATCGGGGTTGTCGGCGTCATTGACGTCGGAGATGCTATTGGATCGCAGGGTTTGTATGTCGGCATGTTCAGTGGCCGGGAAGTGGGCGATGTCAATGTTGGCGGGAATGTCAGTGTTCAGGCTGCGGTTGACGCAGAATAGCGTGAGCTTTGAGCCGGACTGATTGAGGGCCGCGACGACGTCGAGGTAGGGGACATTGGCGATGTCGGGCAGGCGCGTGACGCCGTGCTGCACGGAGTAGCTGCCGCTGTCGGTGGTGACGGCGACAGGCTGCGAAGGATGCGCGCTGGCATACATCCGGAATGCGTAATAACCGGGCGCGCCATAAACCTGGCTGCGGTCCTTCCAGATGCCGGCGAAGTCCATGATGCCGGTCATGTCTGAGATGGGAACGATAGAGGTGTGGCGCATGAGCATGTTGAAGAAGCCAGCGGTATCGATGGCTCCGCCCATGTTGGTGAAGTTGGGAGTGCCGGGGCGATGGCCTATGAAGAGCCATTCGGTAAAGGCGATGTGGGCCTTGCCGGAGAAAGCTGGATACTGGTTGATCTGGTCTTGCTGCGCTTGGAGCTTGCGGCCAAGTTCGATGGGAAGGGCAAAGGCGGCGGAGTCAATGAAGTCCGTTGAAGGGTGAGGCAGCTGCGTGTCGCTGACAGTGACGACGAAGTGGGTTGAGAGATCGTTAAAGGTTCCGGCAGGATTGCCGAGCTGGACGGTGTTCCATTGGGTAAAGTTGTCGGGGTCTTCGCCGGTTGCGATGAGGCGCGCGGTGGGGTCGACTGCATGGACGGCCTTGCTGAAGGCGAGGGTGCGAGCGGCGAGCTGATTGAGCGTGGGGTAGCCGAGGTTCCAGTTGCCCCACAGTTCGTTGCCGAGCTCCCAGAGCAGACCGCTATGTTTGTGCCAGTGCTGATCGATGTATTGGACCCAGTCTGCAGCTTCCTGCGGAGTGCCGTCGCCGAGGTTGAGCGCGAACTGAGGCTCAGCACCAATGAGAGAGCAGAAGTGGAGGAATTCGTCGGTGCCGAAGGCGTTCTATTCGGGAATGCCCCAGGCGAGGTTCATCATGCTGATGCGCTTGTCACGGGGACCGATGCCGTTGCGCCAGTTATAGGTGGAGGTGAAGTTGCCGCCGAAGCGGACGAGGGTGGTGTCCATGGCCTTGGCCATGGCTACGGCGTCGGGATCGAGTCCGTCGAGATTATCCGCGGGCATGAGCGAGAGCTCGTCGAGGCCAACCTGCTCGTCGCCTTCAACCTGTACGACGAAGTCGGCGGGATCGAGGCGATGGAGCGCTCCCTGCGGGACGTTGAGGGTGAAGGTGTACTTTGTCCAGTCGGGTTGAGTTGCGTCGATGTGTGCGGAGGCGAGGACTCTGGCGCTGTCATGGTCGCGGATGGAGACGGTCAGTCCGGTGGGGCCGCTGATGTGGCGTGCATAGAGGCTGCCGACATAGGAAAGCTCGCGCTGAACCGGCAGATAGACTTCCTGACGTATGCCGGTAGGCTGGTCTGGAAGTCCGATGATGACAAGTGAGCGCCAGGAGTTGGCGGCGTGGCCGTAGTCGATTTGGTAGCGGTTGCCCTGCGCGAAGTCGAGCGGCTCCCAAGGCAAGGGCAGACCAAGTTCGGAAGCTCGCGCTAGTTCGGGGTGCTCATGCAACATCATGCGGACGTGGGGTGCATCCCAGAGTCCGGCTTCTAGGCTGGGGTTTTGGAGAATCTGCGCCCAGAGGCCGTTGTAGGTGGAGTTGCCGATGGGTTCGAGGAAGCTGCCGAAGATGGTGCGGGAGATTTCTGCTCCGGCGTCACGACTGGCATCGACATGGACTGTGGCGACAGGGGGGATAGGCTGGTCGATGGTGATTTGCGCCGATGCGATTTGCGCTGAGAATGAAAGCAAGAAGAAGGTGAGGACGAGCAGAGCAAGGCAGCGTAGTTTGAATGTCATCCGGAACCCCGGCGGGAAGGAGATGCGGCCGCCGAAGAGTATAATAATCCAAAATGAAAGCGTTTTCATAGGCCTTTTCGAAGATTTTGCACGGCTGAGAGCGGCATGCGACGCGCATGATGGAAGGAAATTGCGAAGGTGGACAGCTGGAAGTGCAGAGCGCTATCTTCTGGTGAGTCGCTTGCGGTGCGACTGCTGAAGCAAGGCCTGTACGCGATGAGGGAGAGTGCGACGCGTCGCTTGAGGGTGCCAGAGTCGGCGGATTTAGGTCAGGCAAATATGCGGGGAGTCATCTTCTTGAGGAGCGCCGTGCTTTTTGCCCTGCTATTGGGCCTTACGATGGTGCTCCATGCTCAGAGCGCTGCGAATTCGCAGCTCGAGGAATATTTTCATCGTGGCGCGGAAGCTTTGGCCGCAGGGCATGCAGCCGAAGCCGAGGCTGATTTCAAACAAGCGACTGAGATAGCCCCGGACTTTGCTCCGGCGTTTCTTGATCTCGGATTGACGCAACTGAGGCAGGGGAAACTGGTGGATGCGATTGGTTCGATCAAGAAGGCCCTGCAGCTTGATCCGAATGCGCACGGGGCGCATCTTTTTCTGGGTATTGCCCAATACCAGAGCCACCAGATTCCGGATGCCATTGATAACCTGCAGGCTGCGATCAAGGAAGACCCGAAGAGCGTGCAGGCGCTGCTGTGGCTAGGGATTGTGGAACTGAACGCGGGGCATCCTGAAAAAGCGACGGAACCGCTGGATCAAGCGGCTGAGCTATCTCCGAAGAATGAAGACATTCTTGATTACCGCGTGCAGGCACACCTGGCGGTTGCGAAGCAGAGCTACTCGGAGCTGTATCAGCTTGATCCGACGTCGTGGCGGCTCCACCGGCTGAACGCGGTGATCGACGCACAGGCGGATAACCACAAGCAGGCTGCGGACG
>JASHUR010000236.1 GCA_030039895.1 Acidobacteriaceae bacterium
AGGGTTCCGCCACGCTCGCCTGCGGACAACCCACCTGTTCCGTCGTCACCGCCAACAATGGCTCCGCCTCACTCGCTGTCTCTGCAAGCTCCACCACATCTGCCACTGTCTCCGCCACGCTCGCTAACGGAGCCGGCGTCTCCACCACCTTCGCCGCGCAATCCGGGACAACCTCCGCCATCAGCGCACTCACGCCCAATCTCTATCTCGCAGCCGGAGCCGCCGCCCAATGGACCCCTCAGGGCCTCGTCCTCGAAAACGGCGCACCCGCCGCCAACACCGCCGTTACCTGGACGCCCGTCACCAGCGGCGTCACCGCGCCCACCTCCGCCACCCTCAGTGGAAACAACGGCATCGTCACCCAGCAGCTTTCCGCCGGCCCGCTCGCCCCGGGCATCACTGTCCCCGTCAACGCGTGCGTCTCCGGCGAAACCACCTGCGCGCAATTCAACGTCGTCTCCGTTTCGCCCTCCACCGCGCAACTCACTCCCATCTCGGGAGTCACCCAGAACATCCCTGTCGGCCCATCCTTCGCTCCCATCGTCCTTCAGGTCACCGACCCCAGCGGCGATCCCGTCGCTGGCGCCACCGTCACCATTTACGAAACCCTCGACGTCTGGACACCCGCCTGCTCCGCTCAAACCGTTTGCCCGCCCGCGCCTCTCATCCAGCAGCAAACCCTCCAGCTCACCTCCGCCGCCGACGGCACCGTCACCCTCAATCCCATCTCCGCCTCCGGACAACCCGTCCGCCTCTACGTCACCGCCGTTACCGGCACTACCGCCATACTCAACTTCGAGCTCACCCAGTACCCGCAAACCTTATAGATACTCGCGCCCACAACCCGCCCACGCCATTTCTGAATCAAAGAACAAGGTTTGCCCTCCCATTTGCCGAAGCCAACCTTAAGAATTAGGCCCTTGAAAACCAGAGTGATCTCTCCGGTAGACGTTTTCGCGCAACTAGGCATACCCTTTCTGTGTCTGAGAGGACGTAGTAGATTTGCCCGAAAGACGAGGCTCGATATGTACACACAGCAAAACACCCACGGTTCTATCCTCAACTCCTCCGCGGCGTTCAATCTCGGCCGCAAGGCGTTAGCAATCGCGCTCGCTTATCTTATGGTTCCACTTGGAATCGGCGACGTATACGCGCAAACCGCACCTCCGCCTCCGCCGGATCAGGGTCAATATCAGCAGGCTCCACCGCCTCCCGATCAGGGTCCGCCGCCGCAGGCTTACAGCGCGCTCTCACCGGACCAGCTGGATCAGCTCGTCGCACCCATCGCGCTTTACCCAGACGCGCTCGTGGCGCAGATTCTCGCCGCCTCGACCTATCCCGACGAAGTCGCCGATGCCGACAACTTCCTGCGCTCCAACCAGGGCATGCCGCCAGATCAGCTGGGTAACATGGCCAACAACATGAACTGGGACCCTAGCGTAAAGGCCCTTATCGCCTTCCCGTCCGTGCTCGACAACCTTGCTCGCAACATGGACTGGACGTCGCAGCTCGGCAACGCCTATTACAACCAGCCGCAGGACGTCATGGCCTCCATTCAGGACATGCGCGCCCGCGCCTATGCCGCCGGCAATCTCCGCGCCACGCCGCAACTGGCCGTGGAATACGCGCCCGGTAACATCATCATCGCGCCGGCCAACCCCGCCGTCGTCTACGTCCCCTGGTATAACCCCTGGGTCGTCTATGGCGCGCCGGTCGTCGCCTGGGGCGGATACTACGTGCCGCCACGCCCCGTCGGCTATTATGTCGCCGCCGGCATCGCCATCGGCTTCGGCATCGGCATTACCATCGCAGCCTGGAACCACTGGGGATGGGGATGGCACAGCTGGGGAATGGGGTGGCACGACCGCACCGTCGTCTACCAGCGCAACGTCTATATCTCGCGCAGCGTCCGCGTCGTGAACCACGGTTACTATGGCCGCTTTGACCGCAACGTCGCCGCCCGTAACTATAACCGCAATATCGCCAGCCGCGCCCCCAACGTGCGCCCCAACTACCGCCCGAGTAACAATTACAGACCGGGTAACAACTATCGCCCGAACAACAATGTGCGGCCCGCTCAGAACTACAATCGCCCGGCGCAAAATTACAACCGTCCGGCGCAGAACTACAATCGCCCCGCGCAAAATTACAATCGCCCCGCGCAAAACTACAACCGCCCGGCGCAGAACTACAACCGCACCGAAACCAACCGGCCGGCGCAGAACTACAATCGCCCCCAAAACAACAACAACCATCCACAGCAGCGTCCGCAGTCCCGCCCGCAGAGTCACCCTGAAAACCGGGGTAAATCAGAAAGCAAAGCCCCAAAGGATGATCACGGGCATCGGCGCTAACCCATAACCAACTCTCAACAAAGGGATGAGGCCCACGCCTCATCCCTTTTCTTATGCCCGCCCCGCTTTTCCTCGCCTTTTGCAATCCGTGACACATCCCTCGTGCATCCCTTTACCATAAGAGGTAGAAGGTGCAGCCACCAGGAAGAGGAGAGACACGCATGGTCCCAACCACTGCTGCCGGTATCACAAGGATCCCCGCAATCAATGAGGCGCGCCGCCCGCGCGTCCTCATCATCGGTGGCGGATTCGCAGGTACACATGCCGCTCTCGCCTTGTCCAAGCTCCCCGTCGATGTCACCATCATCGACCGCCGCAACCATTTCACCTTCCAGCCGCTGCTCTATCAGGTTGCCCTCGCCGTGCTCTCCCCGGCCAATATCGCCTCGCCCATTCGCGGAATCATGCGCGGCAAGCCCAACATCGAGGTTCTTATGGACGAGGTCATCCACTTCGACCTCGACCAGCGCTTCGCACAGCTCAAAAGCGGCGCCGTCATGGAGTACGATTACCTCATCGTCGCTACCGGAGCCACCCACTCCTACTTCGGCCACGATGACTGGGAGCCGTACGCTCCCGGCCTCAAAACCGTTGAGGACGCCATCGAGATTCGCCGCCGCGTCCTGCTCGCCTTCGAGCTCGCCGAGCGCCAGATGCTCGAGACCGGCTCTCACCCACCCCTCAATTTCGTCATCATCGGCGGTGGCCCTACCGGCGTCGAGCTTGCCGGAGCCATCTCCGACATCGCCAAGCTCTATATGCGCCACGACTTCCGCCACATCGACCCCAGCATGGCCCGCGTTCTCCTGCTCGAAGGCGGCCCGCGCATCCTCGCCGCCTATCCTGAAGGGCTCTCCCGCCGGGCCGTCGAGCAGCTCACCGCGCTCGGCGTCGAAGTCCACACCGGCCTCCAGGTCACTGA
>JASHUR010000237.1 GCA_030039895.1 Acidobacteriaceae bacterium
CTAATATAGAGTCGTACGTCTGCCTTTGGGGGCTTCTTATGCCTGATCATTCCGCTACGCCGGTCGTCCGCGCGCTGACCTTCGCTGCTCTCGCCGCCTTCACGGCATCCGTCGCCCTCGCTCAAACCACAAGTTCAAGCACCACCCCAGCGGCCACGCCGAGCAACGCCCCGGCCACATCGCAGACCTCTGCCTCCAAATCCGGCACGACCCCCGCGGCCACTACCACTGCTCCGGCCAAAACGCAGCCCGCGACCACCACCGTTTCGGCCTCCACCAAAACTGATTCGAATCCGGCCCCCAGCGCCGCCCCATCGCAGCCCACGCCTCCTACGACTGCGCCGGCCCTCAAGCCCGCCGAGGAGCCCACCTCCGCTGAAACCGCCACGCTCAACAATCCGCCCGAGTATGACCAGGACAAGATCATGCCCGGCGTCAAGAAGGGCAGCATCGACGATGTGAACGCAGTCGGTGATCGCAGCATCGGCGGACGCGGCCTCGGCAATTGGTACTCCACCGAAACAGAAATCAAGATCGGCAAGCAATACGCCGACGAGGTTGTACGCAGCAGCCACATCATTACCGATCCCGTCGTCGCCGAGTACATCAACCGCATCGGTCAGAACATCGTCAAGAACTCCGACTGCAAGGTGCCCTTCACCATCAAGGTCATCGACTCCGATGAGATCAACGCCTTCGCCCTGCCCGGCGGATATTTCTTCGTCAACTCCGGCCTCATCCTCGCCGCCGACGACGAAGCCGAGCTCGCCGGCGTCATGGCCCACGAGACCGCCCACGTCTGCGCTCACCACGCCATGCGTGAAATGACCCGCATGAACATGGCGCAAATCGCCAGCATCGCGCCGCTCATCTTCCTCGGCGGATGGACTGGATACGGCGCATACGAAGCCGAAAGCATCGCCATCCCCGTCACCTTCCTCAAGTTCTCCCGCGACTTCGAGGCCCAGGCCGACTACCTCGGCGTACAGTACATGTACCGCGCCGGATACGACCCCGAAGCCATGATCGCCTTCTTCGAGAAAATCGAAGACCTCCAGAAGCACAAGCCCGGAGCTGTCTCCAAAGTCTTCTCCGACCACCCCCAGACACCCGACCGCATCGAGAAGTCGCAGGAGGAGATCGCCCGCATCCTCCCGCCGCGCGCCGAGTACCTTGAGGACACCTCCGAGTTCGAAGCCGTCAAGGCCCGCCTCGCCCGCATAGAGAACAAGCGCCGCCTCCACAACAGCAACCTCAACAAGCCCTCGCTGCGCCGCGTCAACAACAATCCCAACAACCCCAACGGCTCTGACGAACCGCCTACGCTCCACCGCCGCGACGACAACCCCAACTCCGCCAACAGCACCGACTAGCCTTCGCGCCCGCGCGCAAAAGCAAAAGGCTCAGGATCCCTCCTGAGCCTTCCCTGTTTCTATTGGCTACTGGCTATTCGCTATCAGCTACTGGCTCTTCACTATTGGCTATCCGCTATTGGCTACTGGCTATTCGCTGTTGCCTGTTGGCTACTGGCTATTCACTATTGGCTATCTGCTCAGCACTTCCGGCACTTCGCCATAATCGCCTGTTCCAGCCGCGTCCGCACGTCTTCCGGAAGCTCATAGATCTCGTGGCTCTTGTAAATCTCAATCGTCTTCCGCGTCGTGTGCAGCGTAATCTCGCAGTGCTCGCACTCGCGCAAATGCTCTTCCAGATCGGCCCGCAACGACACCGTCACTTCGTCATCGATCAGTTCGTCCAGTTGCGCCAGAAACTCCGTGCAGGTCACTTCCCACCACCATTCTTCCCGTTTTTGCGGAAGTACTTCGCCAACCGCTCCCGCAATTGCAGCCGCGCGCGCAGCAGCCGCGACTTCACCGCTGGAATACTTAAACCCAGACTCTCGGCTGTTTCCTCGGTCGACAGTCCCTCTACATCACGCAGCACAAACACCACTCTGAACCCCTGCGGCAGACCCTGAATCGTCTTCTTCAGAATCTCCGCCATCTCCGACTGGCTGTACTGCGCCTCCGGGTCTGGACTCCAGTCCGCCAGATCACGCGGCATCGAGCCGTCTTCCGTCTCGACATCTTCGTCAATCGAGACCATCCTGCCCGTGCGCCGCTTCCTGAGCCGCATCAGCGACTCATTCACCGCAATCCGCACCAGCCAGGTATAAAACTTCGAGTTCCCCTGGAACTGGTCCAGCTTCTCATAGGCCTTCAAAAACGCATCCTGGACGACGTCTTCCGCGTCCTCGCGGTTCTGCGTAATGTGCTGCGCAATTCGAAACACCTGCCGGTCATACTGCCGGACAAGCTTCTCGAACGCCTGCACATCACCCTGCTTCGCCCGCTCTACCAGCAGTACGTCAGGATGCACTTCCTCGGTGCCTGATGTTTGGATAGTCGACATTGGGGAAAAGGTGCAGAGATTCGGGCACGCACCCACAAATCTCCGACTCTTTCTATCGTATATCGATGAGGGGTTTGAGGCAAAAAGGGAGGCGAAACCGACTCGCTGATCCTAGCGAGACTAGATATATCTGCCAAACGTGTTGCGAACCCGCTTGCTGCGCATGAAATACGACCACCAAATGACGCATCCAAAAACATCACGCAAACCGATCGCTAAAGGGCCGCCATCTGGATCCGCCTGAGCAGGTGCAGTCTGCGAGCTAAGGTAAAGCCCGAAGATAACGTTCAAGAGGCCCACGCCAAGCAAGACGATAAAATAAACACGCAGATTTCGGAGAGCCTTAGGTGAGACTCGCCATACTGAGATGCCGACAAATATCTCATAAATGGCGAATGCTATCGCAAACACTTTGTCTAGCAACTGACTGGAATTGCCTGCAACACT
>JASHUR010000238.1 GCA_030039895.1 Acidobacteriaceae bacterium
ACATCCGTTACCGGCTCGGCCTCTTCACGCAGGCCTTCGCCGGACAGCCACATATTGTCTGCTACGCCGTCAAAGCCAACTCTGCGCTCGCCATCCTTAAGCTGCTTGACCGGGAAGGAGCAGGTTTTGACATTGTCTCCGGCGGCGAACTGGAGCGCGTTCTCGCCGTCAGCAAAGATGCTGCCGCGCGTGTTGTCTTCTCCGGGGTCGGCAAGACCGCGCCTGAAATCGACCTTGCTCTTCGCTCCGGCATCCTGCTCTTCAACGTTGAGAGCGAGGGCGAGTTAGACTTGCTCGCCGAGCGCGCCGCCAAACTCCACAAGCGTGCCCGTATCGCCCTGCGCGTGAATCCTGACGTCTTCGCCGAGACACACCCTTACATCTCAACCGGCCTGCGTGAGCATAAGTTCGGCATCAACATTCTGGGCGCCCGCGCTGTCTACCGCCGCGCGGCGAAAAGCAGCTCAATTGAGCCCGCCGGGGTCAGCGTCCACATCGGCTCACAAATCCGCACCGCAGATCCCTTCGGAGCTGCGGCTTCCCGCGTGGCTGCTCTCATCAAACAACTGTGCCATGATGGCCTGCCGATTCGCTTCCTCGATGCCGGCGGCGGTCTCGGCATTGAATACCACCTCAACCTTCCCTTTCACCCTGAAGAAAAGATCCAGCAGTATGCAGCGGTGCTTCGCCAGGCAGTCTCCGGTCTGGACAGCATACAGCTGCTGCTCGAGCCGGGGCGCTTTCTTGTTGCCCAGGCTGGAGCGCTGCTGGCTCGCGTGCTCTACGTAAAGAAAAACGGAGCGAAGAATTTCGTTATCCTCGATGCAGCGATGAACGATCTTATTCGCCCTGCGCTTTACCAGGCACATCACGAAATTGTTCCCGTTGCGCCGCGTAAGTCGTCGCGCACTATGGTGGCCGACATCGTGGGGCCAGTTTGTGAGACGGGAGACTTCTTTGCCCGCGACCGCGAATTGCCCGTTGTTCGTCCCGGTGATCTTGTCGCTATTCTTGATGCAGGAGCCTACGGCCAGTCACTCGCCTCCAACTACAACTCGCGGCCTCGTCCAGCGGAGGTGCTCGTCGAAGGCAAGCGTGCGCGCCTCATTCGCCGCAGGGAAACGATGCGAGACTTGCTCGCAACAGAAGCGCCGTAGCCACCAGTCCGTGTGCTTTATCGCCGACACTTAGTCTGTTATCGTGATCATCGTCATGATGCGCACATCCCGGCTTGCTCTTACTCTTCTCGTTGTCACTCCTCTCACAGCCTTCGCATCCAATCCCCTCATCATCAAAACCGACAAGGGCAAGGTCAGCGGCGCTTACACTGCCGACCACCAGGTTCGCCAGTTCAAGGGAATCCCCTATGCCGCGCCTCCTGTCGGCGACCTGCGCTGGCAGCCACCGCAGCCCGCCACAAAGTGGAAGGGCGTGCGTGACGCCACCGAATTCGGTCCGCGCTGCATGCAGGCGCAGGTATACCGGGATATGCGCTTCCGCGATTCCGGACCCAGTGAAGACTGCCTTACGCTGAATGTCTGGACTCCCGCCAACGCAAAGAAAGGCAGCTTGCCCGTCATGGTATGGGTTTTTGGCGGAGGCTTTCAGGCGGGAGGAACATCCGAACCTCGGCAGGACGGACAGTTTCTCGCTCACCGCAACGTCGTGGTGGTTTCCATGAACTACCGCCTCGGAATCTTCGGCTTCTTTGCGTTGCCCGCACTCACCGCCGAGTCTCCGCATCACGCATCCGGCGACTACGGGCTGATGGACCAGAATGCAGCTCTTGTGTGGGTGCAGAAGAACATCGCTCGCTTCGGCGGCAATGCACACAACATCACCATATTTGGAGAATCCGCGGGCTCAGAATCCGTCAGCGATCTTATGGCGTCTCCCATTGCAATGGGCCGCTTCCAGAAGGCGATCGGAGAAAGTGGATCCGAATTCCCCAAATATAAGGTCTCTCTGCTACCCCTCTCTGTACTCGAAAAGCGCAACGTAAAGTTTGCGCAGGCTGCCTTTGGAACCAGCAACCTCGCAGCGCTGCGCGCCATTTCCGCCGACGAGTTGCTGAAGAAATCCCGCGCCGAAGAGAGACGCGAGCACATCGAGTTTCGTCCCGATGTCGATGGCTGGTTCCTGCCTGCCACACTGTCAGAGATTTACGCTGCGGGGAAACAGGCGCATGTTCCGCTGCTGGCCGGGTGGAATGCAGATGAACAACGCTCCTCAGTACTGTGGGCCAAGCCGCCGATTACAGCAGAAAGCTTCAAGGAGCAGGCGGCAGCTCAATTCGGGGATAGTGCTGATGAGTTCCTGAAGCTTTATCCGGCAAACACAAATGCCCAGGCGCTGCGCTCTGCTGGAGACTATGCAGGCGACCGGTTCCTCAACTTCGTAACATGGTGGTGGATCAATGAACAGGTGAAAACCGGCGATAGCCCTGTTTACCACTACCGCCTTGACCTTGCCCCGCCTGTAGATAAGTTCCATCCAGCCGGCATTGGCGCCTTTCACTCCGATGACATCGAATATGTGTTTGGAATGCTTGATTCGCGTCTTGATGCCAAGATTCGCCCCGAAGATTACAAACTCTCAAACGAGATGGGCGAATACTGGACCAACTTTGCCCGCACCGGAAATCCGAATGGGCCGGGCCTGCCGAACTGGCCCGCCTATGATGCCGCGGATGGCTGGCAGACCATGCACCTCAATGCTATCTCTGAAGCACAGCCGTCAAAACACCGCGCCCGATATGAGTTTCTGCTGAGAGTTTGGGGGAAACCTGCTGCGGCGGAGAAATAACAGGGTCGGCGAGGCTTTCAGAACCAGGTTTGCGCCTTATACGCGCGGTACTCATCGCCTGCTGTCTCAAGAAATACGCTGGTCCTGAATGAAGCCCCGCTCGGCACGGAACAGGTAGGCAATGAGTGCAGCGAATCACAGGAGGAACGCAGCATCGGCCCAGACAAGAATCTTTTTCATTGATTCTTAGTTCTTTTGACCGGCGCGAAATACAGTCCACGGCCCGGCGATCATATCTTTCAGAATTGGGGCCTGCCAGGCGTACTCCGGATGCGCCTTCAGAAAAGGTTTGACGTAGAAATTCTGGCCGCAGGGGTGCCCTGCCCGCGCAACAAAGCTCATCTTCGCCGCCATATCGCTGTCGGTTGCTTTTCCCTGCACCGCGCCGCCGGGATAGTATGGCGCCCATCCCCAGACCGGCACTCCCTCTTTGGCCACATCCACATGCCCGCATAGCGAACGCTGATCGGCCTTCTTTACACGCAGGTATGAGTCTTCATGGTCCGACAGAAAATTCTCCGCAAGCGGCACATCAATCCGGCCCT
>JASHUR010000024.1 GCA_030039895.1 Acidobacteriaceae bacterium
TCCATCAGCAGTACGTGGTGAACAAACTGGTAGTTTGATCCATAGTCAGTGCAATTGTTGAAGACAACCAGCGTGTAGAAAAACGCGATGGCTGCGACCAGAAGAATTTTTGCGGCTCGAAGCGTCATGGCTTACCCGCCGGTGCAGGGGATTGGAAGCGAGCAATCGGGGCGTGCAGCGCCGAGGTATCGTACTCGGGGTTCCCGGGAATCATGCAGGATATCGTAACCCAGTTTCGCGATGTTCCTTACCCCAATTCGCAACATTAAGTGCGGGGCATGCTAGAGTACCAGCAAATGAGAATTGAAAGTCGGCTGTACGAACTCGGGTATGTGCTTCCATTGCCGCCCGCACCCGGCGGAAATTACACCTCAGCAAAAATTGTCGGCAACCTCGTCTTTCTGGCCGGGGTGATCTCCGCCGACGAGCAGGGCGTGATTGCCGGAACCCTCGGGCAGGGGAGAAGCCTGGAAGACGGTTACCATGCTGCCCGCTGCTGCGTCCTCACCCAGCTCGCGGCACTCAAGGAAGCACTTGGAACGCTCGACCATGTGCAGCAGATTGTGAGCGTGAACGGATACGTAAATAGCGTTGCCGGCTTTGCGGAAAGCCCGAAGGTCATTAACGGCGCCTCCGATCTTCTTGTTGAACTCTTCGGTGACGCAGGGCGCCACGTACGTGCTGCGATTGGGGTCTCTGCGCTGCCTCGCAACGCCCTCGTCGAATTGCAGATGATGGTCGCAATCTGATGCCTGTGCGCGAACACTCGCTCTCTGCTGAGCCTACGCATTCCCGATGGAACCGGGCGCTGGAGCCGCGTCTCATGATCGGGCCCGGCGATACCGTTCACTTTGAATGTGTCGACGCCAGTGGTGGGCAGGTGGTTCCCGGTATGTCCGCAGCGGAGTTCGTGACAATTGACCGCGGGCGCATCCACGCGCTCACCGGACCGGTTGCAATTGCCGGAGCCGAAGCCGGCGATGTCCTCGAAGTGCAGATTCTCGACATTAGCCATAAAGGCTGGGGTTGGAGCAGTGTGATTGAGGGGCTCGGCTTTTTGAAGGAGCGTTTTTCGTATCCGTATTTATTTCACTGGACGCTCGATGGAGCATTCACCCGCTCACTGGCCCCCGCTGTCGTGCCGCTACGCCCATTTTGCGGCGTGATGGGAGTGGCTCCCGCGGACGATGGCGAATTCCGCACGCGCGCTCCCGGAGTCTTTGGCGGCAATCTCGACGTTCGCGAGCTGTATGCGGGTTCAACGCTCTACCTGCCCGTCTTGAACAAGGGCGCGCTCTTCTCCTGCGGTGACGGACACGCCGCGCAGGGCGACGGTGAAGTCTGCATCAACGGCATTGAGTGCCCGCTCGATGTCACGTTGCGCTTTCATCTGCACAAAGCGCGTGCCCTGGATGGCCCATTCATTGAAGTGGCACAGCACGCAATACCTGCTGACCAATCTGCCGCGTGGGTTGTTGTTGAATCAGACCGCGATGCGCTGCAAGCCGCGCGCCGCGCCACATCGCGGATGGTGGATCTGCTCACCGAACACTGGGGATTCAGCGATGTGCACGCGTATCTGCTCTGTAGCGTTGCCATGAATCTTAGGCTCAGCCAGGTGGTCAATGAGCCCATGATCACGGTAAGCGCGTCCCTCAGCAAGCACATCCTTCCCGAAAGGCAGCTCTATCCTCATGCAGGTCAATGACCCTGAAGTGATCGCAGAACTCTCTGAGCTTTATCCGCGATACGAGACGGCGCTCGTCACAAATGATGTGGACACACTCATCGCCATGTTTTGGAACGCTGCTGATGTGGTCCGCTTCGGAGTTACGGAGAATCTGCATGGCATTGAGGAGATTCAGGCATTCCGCAAAGGCCGTTCGCCTGTGAACCTGGCCCGCAAAATCGAGCGGCTTGACATTGTGTCGTTTGGCAGAGACTTCGGCTGCGTCACCCTGGAATTCTCGCGGGAGAACAACGGAGAGACCATTTACGGCCGCCAGAGCCAGACCTGGGTGCGCATGCCCGAGGGCTGGCGAATCGTCTCCGCGCACGTCTCTCTACTTCCCGTATCCGCTAAGCGCTCAGCGTAACGGTCAGCATCTCCACCGGAGCCTCGGCGAACCTTGCCTGTAGCTCCGCCGCTGTCGCAAAGGTGTGTCCCGTAATGTGCCGCGCGGGGAAACGGAAGACCAGCGATGGCTCAGCAAAGGGATACGGGGTAAGGCGGAAGTGTCGATCATCCACGGCTTCGACCGCGACCGTGGAGTAGCCTCCACTACAAAGAGGAAGCGGATGCAGCAGAGTCGCCGGCATTCGATACGCCACGCAACTCAAGAGCGAAAGATTGTCCGTCGCTTGCAGCAGCCGGAAGTGGTCGCGGATGCAAGTCTCAGTCTTCGCCTCGCCGGACAAGCTGGCGTCATGCCTGACTGCCTGCATCAACTCCTGCTGGTATGCGGCTTGTGCTTCGAGGAAGCCATCGAGCAAAGGCAGCTGTTCGGCGGCAATCGTAGAGCGGTCCGCACGCTCGCTGAGCAGATTGCAGGTGTGCATGGAGATCAGCAGGCCCGCGTATGCGTCCTCCTCCGCAATCAGCCGCACGGCGCGGTCGCGCACAGCCAGATAATCCTCAAGGTCAATCTCCTCAAAGGCCGAGTATTTGCCCACGAGCTCCGTGGAAAAGGCCGAAGGTTTGCCCTGACGTGTGATCTGTGGCTCTGCGTCACGCGCGGCCCAGCCATCATCATGGCATCGTATTCCACGCAGCACCCGTAACCGCGGCTCAGGAGAGGCAAACTGCGCGTTGCCCCAGGCCTCGGCAAAACTGCCTGCCAGTCGTGCGTGGTCGGGATGCGTAATGAGCCACCATCCGGTCTCTGTTTGCATGCGAAGCAAGCCACTACCTCCCTGCGCGTGTCCCGCGCTTCAAATCACTTCTCCGGCCCGGGCTGACTGGTGCCAATTGTGCAGAAAATACCATTCCACAAACATCGCCAGAAAGAAGAATGCGAAGCCGAGGACGCTCGCCGCAATCACAAGTGCGAACAGATACGCGGTTTGCAGCTGCGCGCTGGCATACAGAATCGAGTAGCCCAGTCCGCCCTGGCCCACCCGGCTTGATCCGGCAAAGAGCTCGCCGGTAATTGCGCCAATGACGGAGAGGCCGGCCGAGATGCGGATTCCGGCAAACAAGTTCGGCATGGCGTGAGGCAGCCGCAGTTTGAAGAGCGACTGCCCGGGCGAAGCTTTGTGCATCATGAACAGATGGATCAGATTCTCCTCCACGCTGATCATGCCCTGCGTGGTGTTGGCAATAATCGGCGCGAGGCAAATGATGAAGGCGATCAGCGTTACCGACCACGCACCTGAGCCGGACCACATCAGGATCAGCGGAGCCACCGCAATAATCGGGACCGTCTGCAGCAGGATCGTATATGGATACAGCATTCTCCGCAGCCACCCAGACTGCGCAAACACGAGCGAGACTGCAACCCCCGCAAGCACGCTCAGCAGCAGGCCGCCGCCGGCTTCTTCCGCCGTGATCAGCAGGGACTGCGAGAGCGGAGCAATGCGTGTAACGAGAGTTGCAGCCACCAGCGCCGGCGACGGTAGCATAAAGCTGGGAACGCGAAACACCCAGATAATCGCCTGCCACAGCGCAACCAGCACGGCAAAGACGCCGAGCGCATTCAATGCGGTATTCAGATGGCGCTTCATGCCAGATGCGCTCCGCGGAGGATCCGTGAAACTCGAGACACTTCCTGCTCGAACGCATCGCTCGAGCGCACCTCGGCGAGGTTGCTGCGGTCAAGCTCCACGTTCACCATCTCCAGCACGCGCCCTGGATTAGGCGCCAGCACCAGAATGCGCGACGAGAGAAAGACAGCCTCCGCGACTGAGTGCGTAACAAACACAATTGTCCATCCGTGTTGCTTTT
>JASHUR010000239.1 GCA_030039895.1 Acidobacteriaceae bacterium
CCGTCCAGACATTCATGTCATGGCTGCTGGTAAGCGACTGCATGGCGCGAATCTCCTTCTCTACCCGGTCGGCGCCCTCGCGGTCAGCCTTATTGACGGCAAAGACATCCGCAATCTCCATAATGCCAGCCTTCAGGCTCTGCACATCGTCACCCATTCCCGGCACGAGCACCACCACCGTTACATCCGCCAACCGAACAATCTCCACCTCGTCCTGCCCTACGCCTACTGTCTCAATCAGGACCACATCGCGCCCGCTGGCCTCGATGATCTGCGCAACATCCGCCGTGGCTCCAGCCAGGCCGCCGAGTGAACCGCGCGTGGCCATACTACGCACGTAGAGCCCGTCGTCGCCTAGACGCTCCTGCATCCGGATACGGTCTCCCAGCAGCGCTCCGCCGGTGTAGGGGCTTGTGGGATCGACCGCGATCACCCCGACGCGGCTGCCAGCGTTTCGCCATGCACGCGCCAGCCGGTCAACCAGAGTGCTTTTGCCCGCGCCGGGGGCCCCCGTCAACCCAACCCGCAACGCCTTACCTGTATATGGAAAGCATGCGGAGAGCAGTTCTGCTGCCTCCGGAGCTGCATTTTCGACCAGCGAGACAGCGCGGGCCAGCGCCCGGACGTCTCCGGTCCGCATCCGATTTACCAGCTCGTCTACGCGAGTCATTCGAATTCGATGATAAACAAAGCTGCTTGTCGGGCGCTGTGGCGAGTCATCCTCTGGACGGATGCACTTTGAGGATTTCGCGCGCGATCACCATGCGTTGAATTTCGCTGGTGCCTTCGCCTATGGTGCACAGTTTTACGTCTCGGTAGAACTTCTCGGCCGGGTAGTCCTTGATGAATCCGTAGCCGCCATGCAGCTGGACCGCTTCATCGCAGATGCGTACGGCGACTTCGCTGGCGTAGAGCTTGGCCATACTGGATTCGCGCGTGACGCGCTGCCCTGCGTCCTTGAGGACGGCTGCGCGCTGGGTGAGCAGACGCGCCGCATCCAGTTCCGTGGCCATATCTGCGAGCTTCCATTGGATCCCCTGGAATTCGGCAATCGCCTTGCCGAACTGGCGGCGCTCCTTCACGTATTTCAGGGAGGCATCCAGCGCCCCACGTCCAATACCAAGAGACAGGGCCGCAATCGAGATGCGACCGCCGTCGAGTACGCGCATTGAGTCAACAAAACCCTCGCCCAGCTTGCCCAGCAGGTTCCCGGCCGGAATCTCGCAGTCCTCAAAGATCAGCTCGGACGTGTCGCTCGCCCGGAGGCCCAGCTTGTTCTCCTTCTTGCCCGGACGAAAGCCGGGAGCTCCCTTCTCCACAACGAAGGCCGACAGACCATGCGTACCCTGGGAGCGGTCGGTCACGGCGATCACCACGGCTACGTCAGCATAGTGCGCATTGGTGATAAAGGTCTTGTTGCCGTTCAGTACCCAGTTGTCGCCCTTGCGCACTGCGGTTGTGCGCGCAGCCGAGGCGTCTGAACCGGAGCCGGGCTCCGTGAGCCCCCACGCGCCCAGCCACTCGCCGCTGGCCAGCTTTGGCACATACTTGCGGCGCTGATCTTCGTTACCGGCCAGGAAGATGTGATTGGTGCAGAGCGAGTTGTGTGCTGCCACAATAATGCCCACCGAGCCGTCCACGGCTGAGAGTTCCTCGATGGCCAGTGCGTAATCCACATAGCCCAGCCCGGCACCGCCGTACTCTATCGGGAAGATGACACCCATCAGCCCCATCTGCCCGAGCTGCCGCACGACGTCAGCGGGGAATTCGCTTGCCTCGTCCCAGCGCATCACGTTGGGTGCGATCTCGCGCGCGGCAAAATCACGAACCTCCCGGCGCAGTTGCTCCTGGTCCTCGGACAGGACGAAGGGATAGGTGGAAAGCGTGTTCGATTCCGCAGTAGACAAAGCCATACGATTACTCCAGGAGGATGTATCTTACAAAAACCTGTGATCGTATCACCTTCGGCCCAGGCCTGTCGCGGGCGGGACACCTCACACGCATCCTGCGGCAGGAAAAAAGCGGGAAAATTGGGCAGAGGATTGGAACAGGAGATGACAGGCCGTATGCGCTTGCTGGTGAAGTACTTACGCGACTGCGCTCTTGGCGACCCGCCGCGCGACCAGCATGGTCCGCAGACGGGCCCGTGCCGTAAACACACCCTGATGAACGTATGACTCCGGCAACCTTAGAAGCTCCGCAATCGTTGCTGGGGTATATCCTTCGACGTCCCGAAGGAGGAACAGAAACCGTTCCATTGCGGGTAGCTGCCCAATCGCCTCTTCCAGATCAGTGCGCTTGACGTTTTGTCCGGCCTGCCTGGGCAGCGGTGCGCTGGCACTGAGGACCGACGTGTATACGGGGATATTGAGATCTAAAGAAACGCGCTTGCGCAGCTCGGCCAGCAGCGCCTGGTCAACTTCCTGGCCGGTCGGCTCTGGACTGGCCTCAAACGCCCGTACAAAGGTCTGGGTGAGGATGCGTTCGGCGTCTACTTCGTTGCCTGTCATGTAATAAGCGAGCGAAAAGGCACGGTGGCGATGGCTATCGTAGATATCGCGCTGGCGGGCTTTAAGGTTGCGCTCCGCCTGGACCGAGTTCACAATTTTTGTCGACAGATCTTCCACTATTCGTCGCTCAGGTTCAGGTAAATTTAACTGTACGCGTTACTGTACCATTTCTATACCGAAATTTATGCCCCTATGTTACATAAAAAACACCTACTTTTTGCGGATAAAGGGCCAAAGAGTATACAGTTAGACAAAACTATTCAGGCAAAGATGGGTGGGTTTGGGCGCGCGACCGAGCACTTTTGGCGGGAAAGTGGTCTAATCCGCCGGTGAAATAGGACGGGGACAGCACGATTCGCTGATAAAAAGCATGGCGCACGACCGGATCCTAATCGTCGACGATGATACCGCCGCGCTGAACAAGACGGCCTCTGTTCTTGCGCAGAAGAAATACGAGGTTGTCACAGCCTATGACGTCGCCGACGCGATCGCCCTCCTTGAACGTGACGCCCCCTTTGACGTGATCCTTTCTGAAATTGTGCTGAATGGGGCCGACGGCGTCCGGGTGGTCCAGCGCATGATGACCTTGAGCCCCGGCACGCCGTTGGTCGTCATGACGGCCCTGCGTGATATCCACGCAGCAATCAACACCTTGCGGAGCGGCGCATTCGACTATCTGCTCAAGCCTGTTGAGTCGGGAGTCTTGTTTGACGCGGTCGCCCGTGCGAGCGAGCATCGCCACCGTACCCTGCAGCACAGTCTTGATAAAGAAAACCTGGAGCGACTTGTGGCAGCACGCACGGACCTGCTCCACGCGGCGATTGCAGACCTTGAGCAGGCATATGACATCACCCTTGAAGCCCTCGGCGACGCGCTCGACCTGAAAGATGCCGAGACCGAAGGCCATTCGCGCCGCGTTACCGCCTACACCATCGCCCTAGCCCGGGCCATGGGTCTGAGCGGAGAGGCCATCCGGGTTGTATCCCGTGGGGCCTTTCTGCATGACATTGGCAAAATGGCCATCCCGGACGCCATCCTTCTCAAACCCGGTAAGCTCGACCGCCACGAGCTGGCCATGATGCGGGAGCACTGCGCCCGCGGCTATCAGATTCTGAAGAAGATCCCTTTTCTGCGGGATGCGGCGCAAATTGTTTACAGCCATCAGGAGCGATATGACGGCACCGGCTACCCCCGCCGGCTGAAGGGCGATGAGATCGTTCTCGGTGCTCGCATCTTCGCTGTTGCCGATACCCTTGATGCCATCACCTCCGACCGCCCCTATCGCCGTTCCAACACCTTTGAGGCTGCCAGTGCTGAGATTCTGCGGTGCTCAGGGACCCAGTTCGACCCTGAGGTGATCCGGGTCTTTGAAAGTCTCCCCATCCGGCTTTGGGAGGACTTGCAGACCGAGATCACGCATCATGCGCGCGTTTCGTCTCT